>CAYTGY010000004.1:31180-37650 GCA_964437265.1 uncultured Spirochaetaceae bacterium
GATCCCGGCACCTCCGGGGGGCTTGACGCGGATATCCTCATCCTTGAGCCCGGGGCCGGTGTGGACCACATCGTGAACCTCAGGCGGATCATCAGCGGATTCTTGGAGACCGCGTATGAGTACTCGCGCAATGACTCTGATGTGCTGGCGAAGTACGTTACCATTTACAACGCGGTGGTACGAGCAGACCTGGACTTCTTCGCTTCCAGATACAAGCCGCGCGTGATGGAGTTCCTCACGGCAGAGAAGGTCGGCCTGTCGCTAAACTATGTCGAATGGCCCGCCAACTCGCAGATTGTGATTCCGCTTATGCCGGAGGCCGGTCCCGGAGAGCTCGGCTCAATAGACTTCCGGGAGCTGATTGATGAGCGTGTCATTGACCGTCTCCGGGAAGAGGAAGAGATGGGGCTGGAAGAGCGCCGCTCCATGGTTGAGCTGATAGACCGCGTTGTGGAGGAGCGCGAGGCGGAGCTCCAGGAGCAACGCGAGGAGCTTGACGCGGAGCAGGAGCGTGCTGATCAGGAACAAGCCCAAGAGCAAGAGCGGGAACCGCGGGATGGTGCCCAGGAACAGCCGCCAGCGCGCCCAGAAGAGGAGGAGCCCGCGGATGCGGACCGGCAACAGGAGACGGATCCGGACGTAGAGGCCGACCGTGACGATCAGGCGCAGCAACCGGCTGGGCCTCAGGGTGACCAGGCTGAGGAAGAGGATCCGGCCGGAGACCGGACCGACCTGGCGGAGGAGGAGCAGGAGCTGCGTGAGCTCGAGGAAGCGGCACGGAGAGAGCGTGAGCGAATAGCGCAGGACACGCGGCTGTTGCTGGATGAAGAAGGTCCGGAAGGTGTTACTCTGGGTGACACGGAGCCGGTGTACTTCATTGAAGTGAGCCGGGCCGGCAGCGTGATCCGCGGGCAGCTGGTCCAGATCAACCCGCTGACCAGCGCGGTCCTGAACCGGAGCCCGGAGTCCAACATCATTACCCGCGAGTACCGTCTTGTCTCAGGGCGGGTTCTGGTTATTGTGGAAGACGGTGATGTGGGGCGTCTCGCGCTGTATGACACTACCAGTCTGGAGCAGGTCGCAGTTGGGCAGGAAGCGATCTACCAGGGAAGCTCGCTCGCGGTTCAAGGGCCGGAGGCCACCATATACGCCGTCTTCGCTGATGACGATCAATGGTACGTAGGCCGGTTTGAGGCGGACCTGACCTTCCGTGAGCGGTCGTATCTTGCGGTTAATCCGGATACACCGCTGGTGTTCACTGAAGACCAGCTCTGGGTTCAGTCTCGCGATGGAGTGATTCTTCCGCTTGCACTCGCGGACTTGACCGTCGACCGTAGATGAGCGGGCAGACAAGATTGGTGAACCACCCGTTTGAGGGGCGGACAATTCAGGTTGTCGGAGACCTCTCGGTTGACGAGCAGCTGTACCTCTATGAGAAGACGCGGGAGCTGAAGGCGGCGCTGCAGAGCGGAGGTGATGCCGCCGCCTTTCGGCTGTCGGACCCGGATGCAGGTGTCTATCTGTTCTTCATGGAAGACTCCACTCGGACGCGCGAGTCGTTCCGGAATGCGGTGAAGTTCCACAACCTCAAGGTGAACGACTTTGCTGCGGCCAGCTCGTCGGTCAACAAGAACGAGAGCATCACTGACACCGTGCGTATGCTTGTGGGGTACTCCACGAGATCCATTTTTGTTGTCCGCACCAAGCTTGAAGGAACATGCCGGTGGCTGGAGAGTGCTATTGGCGGCTATACTCGGAAGCTGGGACTTCCGCCGGCGGCATTCATCAATGCAGGAGACGGACGCCATGAGCACCCCACGCAGGAGTTTCTGGACGAGTTCACCTTCCTGGAGCACAAGCGGTGGGACCGATCATCCATTCATCTGGCGCTGGTAGGAGATCTCTTCCACGGCCGCACCGTTCACTCAAAGGTTGAGGGGCTACGCGTGTTCAAGGAAGTGCGCGTAGACCTTGTCGCCCCGTCTGAGATATCCATGCCTGAGCACTACACGGTCGCCATGCGGGACGCGGGGTTTGACGTTCGCATATTCGGAAGCATAGCGGAGTATCTGGCACAGACATCAGTTGCGCGAATCTGGTACTTCACCCGGCTCCAACTCGAGCGAATGGGCGAACGTCTGCGGGACAAGGCTGAGACGCTGCGGGATGCGGTAACCTTTCGTGAGGAGTTTGCCGGGAGGGTACCTGAAGGGTGCCGGTTCTACCACCCGCTTCCGCGCCACCGGGTGACACCCACTATCCCGCCGTTCCTGGATGCAACGCCGCTCAACGGCTGGGACGAGCAGTCAATGAACGGGTACTTCACTCGTATCATTGAGATCGCGATGGTCGGCGGCAGGCTGGGGGCGGAGTTCAGCGGCGGCACGGTTGAGCGACCTGAGTACCCGGACGACTTCGTTCAGCAGGCGGAGATCGAACCGAAGGTGAAGCCGGAGTACAAGATCGGCATCAAGCCGGTTGACAACGGGATCGTCATTGACCATGTCGGACGGGGGCAAAGCCCACGCGAGATCTGGGACCAAATTGACAAGATCCGCCGGATTCTGCGTCTGGACGTGATCAGCTCTCATGGCGTGTACCACTCCCAATCGAGCGGCCGGTACAAGGGCTTGATCTCGCTTCCGTCGGTCCGGGAGTTCGACGAGAGTCAGATCAAGATGCTGGGGGCAAGCGCTCCGGGCTGTACGCTGAACATCATTGAGAGTGGGAACGTAATCCAGAAGTACCGAATGACTATGCCGCGGCGTGTGTACCGACTACCGGGGATAGGCTGCAAGAACGAGGACTGTATCTCCTACGCCGACCACCACGAGCCGGTTGCACCGGAGTTTTACCGTGCGGCGGGAAACACCTTTGTGTGCAAGTACTGTGAGCGACCACACGCGTTCCATGAGATCTGGTGAACGCGTATTGGATTTGCTACCGCGCTATCTGCGGCCAAAAAGCCGGCGAAGAAACGTGGTGATGGCGAGCCAGAGACGTCTGAAGAACCCTGGATTTCGCAGGCGGTCCAGACGGATGTACGCATCTGCCAGCTCATCCGTGGTGAGATTCTTGCGCTGGGTGTTCTCGTCCAGCTCCATCTCAATGAGGTCCGCCGGGTCATCTCCGTCGGCAACGCGCACATCAATCGTTGACCAGCCAAGCTTCTTTGCGGCCTCCAATCGCCGGTGACCCGCGATAAGTTCGTTTCTGCTGTTGATCACGACCGGGTTCATCAGCCCGTGCTTGCGAAGGCTCTCAGAGAGCGAGTTGAGGTCTCCAAGGTTCTTGCGAATGCGTTTTCTGATTACAATTGAATTGATGTCAACTTTCACGCGCGTGTCCTTAAGGATAGGCGGCTCCGGGGCTTAGTCCAGGAGGGGGTTCCCTTCCTCCTCCTCCGGCTCTGCATTTGACGGCACCCCGGGACCGTCTGCGCCCTGCATCTCTGATGGGTCGGCGCTGGTGTCTGGGGGCGTCGAATCTTCACCGTCGAGCAGCGGATTCTGAGAGCCGCCGGCCGGTGATTCCTGATCAGGAGAGGGCTCCTGACCGTCAACGTCCGGTGACTGGTCTTCGCCGTCAATCGATTCTGGATCGTCGGACGGATCAGCTGAGTCGGCCGGGGCGTCGATGAACGGATTGGTGTCCGAGTCAAAACGCACCACCTCATCTGGAGAGGGGAGTCGCAGGCGGGCGGAACTGAGAGTGTTTAGCCTGGCGCCCGGCAGGGCTGATGGACGTCGCCGCGAATATGCAGCCGCCACCTGTGCGCGCTGGTTGTCTGCGATCTGCAGGCTATCGTCAACTTCGGTAGGTACGGTTCCTTCGATGAATATCTCCTGAACCACTTCGCCCTCATAGCCGGGCGGGGGTGTCTTCCCTCGGGCGGCGGTGACCCGCTGCTCTACAAGCCCCGTCGCGGGACGCTCGAACTCTCGCGGTTCAAGACCCGCATGAATTTCTTTCATGTACGCTGCCCAGATGGGGCCGGCAGTGACGGACCCGGTCTGCATGGTGCCAAGACTGTTCCCCGCGCCTCGGTCAAACCCAATCCAGATGGCGGTAGTCATGTACGGTGAGAAGCCGATCGTCCAGGCATCGCTCCAGTTCTGTGTCGTACCGGTCTTTCCGCCCATGGGCATCCCGTCGAATCCGCCGGCACTGTGCGCGGGCGACCAGAGTGTCCCGCCCTCCACCGTGGTCTGGAGGATGTCGGTCATGATGTACGCGGCCTGCGGGCTTATGATCTGAGCGGCTTCACCCTTTGCAACCAGTCGCTCGTTGAGTTCACGCTCCGGCTCAGCAACAACCACACCGCGACGGTCCTCAATGTACCTCACGGTCATGGGTATCACTTCTCGACCACCGTTTGGGAATACCGCAAAAGCGCGTGCCATGTCATAGGGACTCGCGGAGACGGTACCGAGGCCAACCGGATAGTTGGGGACAAAGCCGCGAGCGGCCATCTGTTGCTCGTTAAACCCCATCAATCGGCCCGCCGTGTTCAGGGCATCCGTGAACCCAATGCGGTCCAGGACTCGAATGCTGACGACGTTCATGGAGCGTGCCAGTGCCCAGCGGACCCGCGTGGGACCGTCCCAGGATCCTTTGTAGTTGTCCGGAGTGTAGTAGGTGCCGTCGTCGTTGAGGAAGGACACCGGTGCGTCCAAGAAGACGGTCGCAGGCGTGATAGCCCCGCTATTGATCCCGGCCGAATAGTACAATGGTTTGAAGCTGCTCCCGGGTTGCCGACGGGCGTCTATGGCACGGTTGAACTGACCCTCGCTTTCAAAGGGAGGGCCTCCCACCATTGCAAGGATGTGCCCGGTCTGGTTTTCAATGGTGATGATAGCGCCCTGGACCTGGGTGCGCTCGGCGATCTGCTTGAGCTCCAAATGGCTCTCCCGCGTCGCAATCCGCAGCGGGTCCTGCTCGTTTGCTTCAAACATCATGGAGAGGGTGTCCACCAAGGGAACTAGTCGATTGAGGTAGTACTCCTCCGCATTCTGTTCCACTCGAGTGGAACCCACCTCAATCTCCGGGACATCGAATGAGAGCGCAAGAGCATCGATCATGCCAACGACGCGATCAACGTGCTGTTGCTGGGCGGCCTGGTGCTCCTGATAGACAACATTCGCCTGACGCACACCCTCCCATAGGCGGCGCTGGGCGGCTTGTTGGTAGTCCAGGTCAAGCGTTGTGTAGACGCGGTAGCCGTCCGCATAGATATTGGCGGACCCAAGGAGGAGCTCCTCGTCAAGCCGAATACGGACGTGCTCGGTGAACCATGGGGCCTTATCATTCGCAAGCCGCTCCAGGAACGCGCTGCTGGTGGGTACTCGGGTGAAATCGTGGTTGGCCCAGTACTGTTGGAAGCTAGAATCCACCTCTTCGCGCGTGGCGTACCCGAGCTCAACCATCTGGTTCAGGATCTCACGTTGGCGGGCACGCGCCTCCTCGGGGTTCTGAAACGGGGAATACTTGCCAAAACTGGGGCTGGAAGGCTGAATTGCAAGGAGCGCGGACTCCGCAATGGTCAACTCGCTCGGCGGATGACGGAAGAAGAAATCGCTTGCGGTGGCAACGCCGTAGTTGCCATGGCCAAACGGCATCCGGTTGAGATACTCCTCCAGAATCTCGTACTTGGTGAGATGACGCTCCAGCTGAAGTGCCCACCAGAGTTCTTTGAGCTTGCGGGTGATGGTGTTGCTCTCATCCGTGTACATTTTCTTGGCCAGCTGCTGCGTAATGGTGCTGGCCCCGGAAAAGTACCCGAACCGACCGTTCGTGATCTCATAGATGATGGTATGGACTGCCGCACTGATGGTCCGGCCCAAGTCAAAGCCCCGGTGCTCAAAAAAAGACTGATCCTCACGCGTGATGAGCGCGTAGATCAGGTGCCGGGGGACCTCTTCTATTGAGACCAGGGTGCGTTTCTCCTCGGAGAAGAGTTCTGCAATGACGCGGCCATGACGGTCGTAGAGAACCGACGGAAGGGCGGACTCGCTGCGGGTAGAGCGGGTTATTTCTTCGGTGTTTCGGACGGACGCCACAGCCAGACCGACACTGATGCCGATTCCGGCTGCGACGATCGCCGAGAGACCGGTAAGTACAATGAGCGCTGCAAGACGGCGCTTTCTAGGTGCCATGAGGTTGAGGGTATGAACGCTTCACCCGCTTGTCAAGATGGAGCTAACTCATTATCTGGAATGCAAAAAAAGAGGCCGGCCCCGAAGGGCCGGCCGGTGTAAGTTGCCGGTCGAACATATAGTAAACTGGGAGGGGAACTATAGTGAACAACCGACAGTATTATTATCGTCTCCCGACGAGTGTTATTTAGCCTCAGTTACAAGAATATCTAAAGAGACCGACACTACGTATGCTCTTCGTGCCTCCACGACAAAACGACGCGTTACGGTGAAATCACCAACCGCCACCGTCATTGTATGCTCACCGGGAGCGAG
>CAYTGY010000005.1:0-35283 GCA_964437265.1 uncultured Spirochaetaceae bacterium
TTGACTACCCGCTGCTTCACGCCGCGGTCTTCTATGAGACCAACCGCCGGCGCGATCGGCTGGGCTACCAATAATTCGGGCATTCACCGGCGCTGGAGCGCGCGGCCACCGGTCACAGCCAGGATATGGTGCGGCGGGATTTCTTCTCCCACACCAGCGTGATCGCCGGCCGGCGTACCGTGCCAATGCGACTTGAGGCGGTAGGTATCCGCAATGCGTTCTCCGCGGAGAACATTGCGCTTAGCTTTGGGATTGCGTACCAGTCCGGACGCTCGGTGTATCTTCCGGAACAGAACGGCGGCTACTTCAGTTACTCACATCAGGGAGACCCCATTGAGAATCACACCTACGTTGGGGCGGCCGCGGCGGTAGTAGACCAGTGGATGAACTCACCGGGGCATCGCGCCAACATCTTGAACGCCAACTACACCTTCCTTGGGGTTGGGGCGGCATACTTCCCCAGCTCGGACTTCCATGGCATGCCAATGTTCAAGTTCACTCAGAACTTCTCAAGCATCCGGGGAGAGTAGCTACCGGGTTGCGGGTCCACATGCGACAGGGGGATAGGTATGATCTCCGTCGAAAACCTTACCCAGGTGTACCCATCCGGTAACGGTGTCTTTGACCTCACCTTCACCATAGGAGAGGGCGAAGCGTTCGGCTATCTTGGACCGAACGGCGCGGGCAAGACCACTACCATCAGAAACCTGTTGGGATTCACCAACCGGAGCTCAGGATCCGCCACCATCAACGGGATGGACTGTCGGAATGAGGCGCATGAAGTGCAGCGATTGGTGGGCTACGTTCCGGGAGAGATCGCGTTTTTTGAGAATATGACCGGTGCACAGTTCCTTGGATTCATCGCGGGCATGCGCGGGATGCAGGGAACCGGCCGCGTCGATGAGCTCCTGGAGCGGTTTCAGCTGGACCCCGCGGGGAAGATCAAGCGAATGTCCAAGGGCATGAAGCAGAAGCTGGCACTGGTTACCGCATTCATGCATGATCCGCCGGCGTACATCCTGGACGAGCCGACCAGCGGGCTGGATCCGTTCATGCAGAACGTCTTCATGGCGCTCCTCCGGGAGGAGAAGGCGAGAGGCAAGACCATCCTGATGTCCTCTCACATCTTTGAGGAGGTCCAGCGGATCTGCGACCGCGCCGGCATACTGCGTGAGGGACGGCTGGTTGCGGTGGAGGAGATCTCCTCACTGAACGCCGCCAAGGAGCTCTCCTATGTGGTCACCATCGCTGATCCCTCGGATGTCCGGAGGTTGGAGGAGCATGGCTTGGATGTCACACGGATCTCAGACACCCGGCTCTCCATCACGGTGCGCCAGGACTACCAGCGGTTCTTCTCCGCGCTGGCGGAGTGTAGTGTCACCGGACTCGAGTCAGCCTCGCGGTCACTGGAGCGGGTGTTCATGAAGTACTACGGCACGGAGGAGCGGTCATGAGCGGCACGTTGTTCAAAGAATCGTTGCGCTCGAACTGGATTGTGGCGCTGGTGCTGGTGCTGGTCATTCTGATCTACGTGACCACCGGGGTAAGCATGTTTGATCCTCAGAGCGCGGAAGCATTGACGGCAATGCTGGACCTGCTACCTGAGGGGCTGATCAGCGCAATGGGGTTTGCCAACATGGGGACGGAGCTCACCGAATATCTGGCGAGCTATCTCTATGGGTTCATCATGATCATGTTTCCCATGATCTACTGTATCATCATGGGTAACCGGCTGATCGCCAAGCATCTGGAAAGCGGAGCACTGGCGTATCTGCTGACAACTCCGAACACGCGGGTGCGGATCGCCACCACGCAGGCCGTCTATTTGGCCGTCAGCTTGCTGGCGGTGCTTGCCGTTCCCGTCGCAGTGGCTATTGCCATGAGTGCGGCGCTGTTTCCCGGATCGCTCCGCGTGGGAGCATTTCTGCAGCTCAACGTGATCACCTACCTCACCATGCTGGTGGTGTCCGGTATCACCTTTCTCAGCTCGTGCACGTTCAGCGAGACCAGATACTCGCTGGCGGTGGGGGCAGGCGTCCCCACGCTGTTCTTTGTGTTCCGGATGATCTCCGGAGCCAGTGACGAATTCGCCTGGCTGAAGTACGTAAGCGTATTCTGGTTCATCGACTTTGAGCGGATCTTCTCCGCAACCGGCTACGTGCTTCAGGCAAGCGGAATCCTGCTCGCGGCAAGCGTTGCGCTCTTCTCAGCGGGCGTGGTGGTGTTCAACCGGCGGAGCCTGGCGCTGTAGCACGCAGCTCCGCCCTGGGATCCCGGTGCCGGTCATTGGTCAATGACCCTGCCGGCACCTCTGGAGCGGCCTTCGCTGGTCAGTAGGCCGCCCATGATGATCTTCACCACATTGTCCAGAATCTCCGCGCGGGAGAGCTCCACCTTGGCGGAGAAATCCTGATCCCGGATGACCTTGTTCACAAAACTCAAAATCATCTCTGAGAGTATGCGGATGTTGATGTCCGTTCTGATGATCCCCTCCTGCATACCGCGGGTGAGGATCTTGTCGATAATCGAGTCGATCATGTCGTAGTAGACAATGTCCAGGAACGACGCGGCATCGGTCTGCTTCAGATCCCGCAAAAACGGCTCCTTGATCTCTGCAAGTGAGCGGATCCCAAAATGGATCAGCTCCTTCATGAGATCTATCATGTCCGCCTCTTGGCCGCCGGAGATTCGTTGTAGAAGACCGGTGAGATACTCCTCCATCTCAAAACGCTTCTCTTCCACCACGGACTGAACCAGGATCTGCTTGCTGGGAAAGCACTCGTAGATTGTGGCCTTGCCAATCCCCAGCTCAGCGGCGATCTCGTCGATCTTCACTTTGCGGATACCAAACTCGAAGAACATGGAGCGAGCGGTCTCTATGATCCGCTCTCGCGTCTCAAGCTGCATGAGCAATTCTACCAGAGAATTCCGCGTCGCGAAATTGACGAGGACCGGCACGACGCGATATCTTGAAACACTAAGACCGAATGCGTTTTTTGAGTTCTGAGCGTGCACGGCAAGAATAGGAGATATCGTGAGAACCATCCAGAGCATTCGTATCGGCATAGTTGTGGTGATGGGGCTCGTGCTCGCGGCTACAGGTGTTGCGCAGGTGGTTGATCCAAACGCCTCGCCTACCGAGCAGGGCCGAGCGATCATGAACGCCGCAGACACCGCCTCACGGTCACCGCAATCAATGGTGAGTCAGACAACGATGACCATTGTCAAAGGCGACCCGCAGGATCCCATAGTGCGACAATCCACAACCTCCCGGCTCGAGCGGTCTGAGACCGAGACCTGGACCCTCTCTGAGAGCACCTATCCGTCGCGGATGAAGATATTGACCTATGGGTACTCGGACCGGGACGACGAGGTATGGCTGAAGCTCTCCTCCGGCGGGCCCAAGCGAATCGCCGGCAATGACAAACAGGGATATGTGCAGAACTCGCACCTGATCTACGAAGACATGGAGTCGATGGATCTGGACGAGTACACGTTCAGCTACCTGGGTGAGGTGAGCATACCGGTAGGTGAGACGGTGTACCCATGCTACCGCGTCGAGCGGGTGAGGATTGGCGGTGAGGAATCCCGGTACGCCCGTAGCCATCTCTATATAGCCAAAGACGGGCTTCACACACTCCGCATTGATATGTGGGATCAGAACGGCAACCCGCACAAGACGTGGCGCGTTCTGGCGATGCAGCAATTTCAGGGCCGTCAGACCTACACAATCGCCACGCGGATTGGGGTGAGTCTGATTGATGATCCCACCACCCCGGATGTCGATGAGGGCCGGAATCAGTACACCATCATGGATCTCACGAATATCCGCGTGGATGACGCGGCTTCGTTGCCCGCCGGGATGTTCCGCCGGGAGTCACTCTGATGTGCTCCATACGGGCCCCGGCGGTGCTCCGCGCTGTCGCGGCCGGCGTGCTCATGGTGGCACTCATGGCGTTGCCGCTCGCAGCCCAAGATGACGTGGATGACCCTGACCCATTTGGCGATCCGTTTGCCGGCACGCCGCCGGCGGCCCCACCGGCCCCACCGGAGACGCGTGTAGAACTGAGCGGCGAACTGCGGTACCAGCCGGCACTCCACGTTGGGTGGGCAGAGGGAGAAGAGAAGTACGAGGAGCCCACACTGGTCTCCGGCGACGTCGAGGCTGACCTGGATGTTGCCGTGAGCCGCGGTCTTCTCAGTTTCACCGGCGCGTTCACGGCCACCACACCCACGCCGGCCGGCGCTTCGCCGGAGACCGATCGCGCGGTCGCCGTCCGCGAGTTGTATGCGCGACGGATCGGCGAGTACTCGGACATCACGGTTGGGTACTTCGACCCCAACTGGTCCTCCTTTGACTTCTTCCCGGTGCTCAACTTCTTTGACGGGGTCAACGCGCTCTTCCTCAATGCGGCCGGTTCGGCCGGTGTGACAGGCCTTCGGGCCATTGGGTATGTAGGTCCGTTCACCGGAGAGCTCATCGTTGTCCCGCTACCGCGCGTCCGTGACTCCGGCTTGACCACGGCGGCGGAGATCTTTGGCTACTCTCCCTACCCGCCTGAGGTACCGGTCACGGTAACGGAACCGCAACCGAGCAGAACGTTCGAAGAGGTGCACGTTGCCGGCCGTCTTGGCGCGTCGTTTGGACCAGTTGCGCTCTATGTGGCCGGCTACCGTGGCTATCCAACGCGCGAGGTCCGCGAGTCCGTCACCACGTTTGACGCCACCGCCGCGGCAGCGGGGGAGAACCCGCTGTCGGTAGCGGTCACCGCAGTACGACCGATGGTGACTACCGTTGCGGCAGCCGCGTCGGCAGAGGTACTGGGCGCGGTGGTGGAGGTGGAGGCTGCGTTCACCTGGGATGATCCGCTGGCCGTATCCGTAATCAACGAGCTGCCACCGCCGGTTGGCGAAGTGACTGACCGGGCTATTGAGACTGCGCACACGGTCGCGGTTGCAGGCCGGCTTGACTGGGAGCTGGTACCAAATACGCGGATCCTGGCGGAGGTCACGGACTTCGTAGTGATCGATGCTCCGGAGAATCTGGATGAAGCGATGCTTCCGGGCACTTCGATCTTCGCCGGTGTGGACATCCTGGTGCCGGCGCCGCAGTCGGAGTTTGGGCTGACCGTTGGGCCCATCTGTGACTGGAGTGGCCGCGAGTTGACCATGGTGGGCAGAGTCCGTGCGGACCTGCTCAACGGAGTCACCTCCGAGCTAACGGTTGCGTACCTGACGGTGGGAGACGCGAAAAATGCCACCAGCGACTTCGCCCTGAGTACTGACCACGACGTGCTGCTGAGTCTTTCCGTTGCCTATTCGTTCTAGAACCTGGAGTGTTCAGTGAGTATGCTCAACCGTGCCATCACCGCCTCAACGCGTCATCCGTGGGCTACACTGGCCGTCGTCGTTGTTCTGGTCCTCGCCGCCGTGCCCGGGATCATCCGCATTGAGCAGGACAACTCCAACGACGGCTATCTGGGCTCGCTAAACCGCTTCTACCTGGAAGAAGAGTACATCGCGGATACGTTTGGCGACCCGGATTCCGCGGTCTTCATCAGCGTGGACGTGCCAAATATCTACACCACCGAAGCGCTTGCGCTGGTGCAGCGGATCCACGAGCGGATGGAGCAGTTCCCCTTTGTGTCCGAGGTCAACTCGGTGATCAATCTGGAAGATGTATCCGGAGCCGGAGACACCATCGCCACCTTTGATGTGATTCCCCGGAATGCCGAGGGAGCGCCGGTGCTGCCGACTACCGAAGCGGAGCTGACCGAGCTTCGCCGGCTCTTGGAGGCGAACGAGGTCTTTGAGTCGTACATCTACTCAAAGACACGCAATGAGAACGGCCTTCCGGCGGCATGGAATATCACCGTGGGAATGGAGGAGACCGAGCAACGACCGGCGCAGTACATCAATCAGCTGGAGTCTGAGCTCCAACGCTTTGAGCGGCCGGGCGCCGAGCTCTATCTTTTTGGCGGAGAGGTGCTCACGCGCGCGGTGGATAACTCCGGCATACAGGACCTGACCAGACAGGTGCCGCTGATCCTGCTGGTGATCTGCCTCATCTATTTCCTCAACTTCCACTCGATCTCCGGCGTCTTCTTCCCGGTTACCGGGAACATTATCAGCGTCCTTTGGACGTTCTCGATCATCGGCTACGTGGGGATGAAGTTGGCGTTCATCCACCTCCTCCTTCTCCCGCTCCTTATTGCATTGGGTAGCTCATACGCCATCCACCTGCTAAACCAGTACTATCAGGAAGCCGGTTCCTACACGGAGAAGCACAAACGCGCGCAGATAGGTCTCACCATCAAGCACATCCTGAAAACCATCACGCTGGCCGGCGCAACAACCATTGTGGGACTGCTCTCGAATGTCTCGAACCGCCTGGTCCACCTTCGCACCTTCGGCCTGCTTGCAGGCGCCGGGGTCTTGCTGAGCGTATTGGTGGCGGTGACCTATGTGCCGGCGATGCTGGCACTCATCCGCATCCCGTCGGCACGGATGAACCGGGCGTTCGATGATCGTCCCATAGACCGGCTGATCCGCGGCGTCAACCGACTCACGGTTTCGCATCCACGTCCCATCTTGATTGCGGCGGGAATTGTGGCGATGGCCGCCGCCGCCGGCAGCATCTTTGTCTCCAACGACGTGGCAAACACGGATTACTTCGCCCCTGACCATGAGATCCGCCTCCTCACCGACTACTACAGCAAAAACTTCGACGGCGTTGAAACCATGTCCATTGTGATTGACACCCGGCCGGAGCTTCCCGGATCCGCGCGCTCGGAGGTGTTACGAAGGACCTCAGGAGGGCAAACGGAGGCGGAGGCGGCGGAGGCGGTAGCCGAAGGGTCAGACCCCTTCGCCACCGGCGCGTTCGGAGACACGCCGGTGGCAACCAGCCCGGCGGCTGCGAGCCGGACCCGCGGCGGGGTCCTGGATGCGGCATTCCTGGCGGAGTTGGACGGTCTGGTGCAATTTGCCACGGAGCAACCGGGGGTGGGAAAGGCGATCTCATTCGTGGACATGATGAAGCGGTTCAACTACATCATGCACAACGACCGTGAAGAGTACCGGCGGCTTCCATCAGACGACGCGGTGATCACCGACTACGTCTATGCGTTCGGCGGTGACGACGAGAACTTTGACGGGTTGCCGGACGCATTCGAGAGCTTTGTAGATCCCAAGTACAACATTGCCAAAGTGACGCTGAAATTGACCAACGTTGACGGCGAACCGTTTGACACCGGTGATGGAAAGCGATTGCAGGCGGCGATCAGCGGGTATATAGAGGAGCACTTCGACACCGACCAGATCTACTACCTGCTCGCGGGTGGATCGATGGGCATGCTTGCCATTCAGAGCTACGTGGTCAGCGGCCAGATTGTGTCAATCATCGTCTCCTTGGTTGCAATCGCCATCATCACGTCACTCATTTTCAGCTCCCTGCGGATAGGCCTGGTGTCCATCGTCCCGTTGGGTATTGCGGTGCTGATCAACTTTGGCGTCATGGGCATCTTTGGAATCAAGCTGGACATTGCGACGGCGTTGATAGCGTCGTTCGCAATAGGGATTGGGATTGACGACACGATTCACTATCTGCTGAATCTTCGCAAAGAGATGGAACTTCACCCGGAGGCGGAGATCACGTCCCCGGAGGCGCGGCGGGAGGTAGTACTGGCAGCACTCCGCAGAACAAGCAAGGCGATCATATTTACATCGTTGGCACTCATCTTTGGGTTTGCAGTGGTAGGGTTCTCATCTTTCTTGCCAATCCGATACTTCTCGCTCCTGGTGGCACTCACGATGGTCAACGCCACCATCGTCACGCTGGTGGTGATGCCGGCGGTGGTGATGCGGTTCCCGGCGATACTCAAGAGCGCAGGTGCGGTTGGGGTTCGCCGCGCCGGCAGACGTGGCCGGGCTGGGCCTGCGCCTGGTGCAACGATTAGCGGATCAACTTGGTGCGGACAACGGCACGCGCATCAGCATGACAATCCCGCTTGAGAAGTGATTCTCACGACGACATAGGTGGGACCGCATGGCACAGCGGGTCTATCTTCCCAGCAGCGAGACCTGAGATCGCTTGGATCTCCCGTCCTCCGGAAACATCTCCGGAATGGAGAATATGCTCTCCAGGAACATGCCGGCTGCGCCGTAGGCAACGGCATCCTTTTCCAGCGGGGAGAAGTCAATGCTGCACGTCACGGTGGTGGGATAGGACCAGTTTTTCTGGATCTCAGACTGTACTGCCGGCAAGAGCAGATCCTGGTATTCGGCAATCTCGCCCCCAAAGACCACGTTGGTAAGGTTGAGCGTGTTTACCAGAAACGCAATGTGGGATGCCAACTCGTACAGCGCGCGCTGCATCACCTCCGGGTCGTCTTTGATCCGCCGCGCCTCCTCGTTGGTGATGGAGAACTGTCCCTCATTTCCCGGCTCCCAGAGGATGCTCTGAAACTCACCCGCGGAGAAGGAGCTACCGTGATAGACGGTGCCCTCCAGAACCAAACCCAACCCAACCGCGATCCCCCAATAGAGATCGCTCACGGTCTCTCCCGTGCGGAACTCGCCCAACACAAACAGGAAGTTGTTGTGACGGGAGGTACGCCGAAACGCCAGCTCTCCCCAGCAGCAGCAGTTCGCATCATTCTCTATGATGATAGGCACACCCACCTTGTCCTTCACCTCGCGCACCACGTGCACCGGCTCGGTTACATTGAGCGGGTTCGACTGGATCACAACTCCGTGTTGCTGATCGATGATTCCGGCGAGCGCGACGCCAACCCCAATCAGCGGCACTCGGGATTTTCTGAGCGGCCGCTTGAGCCGCTTCATCACCTCCAGAAAGACCGTGGGGACATCTTTGCGAGACAGTTCCAGCGAGTCCGACCACGTCTGAACAATGTCCCCGCGAAGATTGATAAGCACTGCCTTGTAGAAATCGGTCTGGATCTCAAGGCCCAGGATGTGACCAAACTGCTCGTTGATTTCCAGGTGCACCGGTTTCCGGCCAACACCGGCCTTCTCCGTGGGCTCTGCTTGGTCCACGATCTCGCGAACAAGCCCTCGGTCCAGAAGCATTGCGACAATACGGCTCACGGTAGACTTGACCAGCCCCAGCTCGTTCGCCAGTGCGGCCCGGCTAGTACCGTCGCTGAGCCAGATATTCTGCAACACCCTGGTGGTGTTGACCTCGTTGACCTTGTTTAGCTGCATTGTTGCGTGGCGTCCACCGTGTTGGAATCGAAGGTATCGGAAACCTGATGCCGTCGCAACGGGCAGGTCACGTCATCCTTTCATGCCTCCTGAGACAATACTACTGATGATGTACTTCTGAAAAAACAGGAAGATGACGATGAGCGGAGCGGCCACGATGAACACGGCCGCCGCGAGCGGGGGCCAATTGGTTCCGTACTGGCCCACGAAGGAAAAGAGCGCGCGGATGACCGGATAGTACCGCGGGCTGGTCAGAAAGATGGTGGTACCGATGATGTCGTTCCACACACCCACGGAGAAGAGAATCGCGGCGCTTGCGAAGATCGGTTTGCTCATGGGGAACACGAACGTCGTGAGGTATCTGGTGATCCCGCACCCGTCCAGCGCCGCAGCCTCATCAAACGTCTTTGGAATCGTCCGGTAGTAGCCAACCATGAGCAGCATGATGATTCCCGGGTTCGCTTTGAGTAGGATGTAGCCTATAGGAGTGTTGTAGAGACCAATCGCGTTTAGAAGGTAGAACTGCGGAATCAACGGATCCGGCAGAAAGATGCCCATGAGAAAGAGCACGTAGAAGAACCCGGCAAACCCCACATAGCGGCGCGAGATCACAAATGCCGCAAGCGCGGTGAAGGAGAGCGTCAGCAGATTCGCGGCCGCCAGATAGTAGATACTATTCAGGAAGTTGCGGAAGAAGTCGTTCTTCACCACCACGTCCACGTAGTTCTGGACCCGGAACGAACTGGTGATGCCCACCGGATCCAGCATGAACTCCGTAGAGGTCTTGAGCGAAACGTTGACCAGATTGAGTAGCGGATAGACGTACACAATCAGGATGAGGAGAATGAACACGCCGATCATCACATTTGACGCCGCCCGCTCACGCTTCCACGGGGTGCCGTACCCGTCCGGCCGCACCAACGCACCGCTCTTGGGTATTGAGTCGTAACCGCTCGTGTTGCTCACAGATCCACCTCTCGCCTTCTCAGGAAATGCTGGGCAACGAGCGCAACAATCAGAATCATCAAGAACAGCAGCGTTGCGACCGCGGCGGCGAATCCCAGCCTACCACCACCACGGCCACTACCGCCCTCTGAGATGAACGCCAACCGGAACATGTAGAACGCCATGGTATAGGTGTCATACTGTCCGTTTGTGGTGACATACATGGTGTCAAACGTACGCAGGGCGCCAATGATGGCCAGCAGCACGTTCACGGTCATTGCCTGCGCAATCAACGGCAAGGTAACCGACCGGAAGCGTTTGAATCCGCCGGCCCCGTCCACCATGGCGGACTCGTAGAGCTCCTTAGGAATCGCTTGCAGACCTGCTAAGAAGATCACCGTGGAGTATCCAATGTAGCTCCAGATCTGGAGAAAGATGATCAACGGAAACGCCATGTGCGGATCCGCAAAGAAGAGCAGGTTTGCGCCGGTAAGGCTCTTTGCCAGCGCATTCACCGGCCCGCCGAACGGGTTGAACATCAGGCGCCACAAGAGCGCGTTAACCGTGATGCCTAGTATGACCGGCAGGAACAGGATTCCGCGGAAGAACCCACGCCCCTTCCATGCCTTGTCCAGGATGATCGCGAACATCAGCGCAGTCGCGTTTTGAAGGACAACAACAAACACCGCGAATACCACCGAGTTCTTCAGAGCAACGTATTTCTCATGAAACTGCCCTGGTCTGAAGAACTCGACGTAGTTGTCCAGTCCCACGAAGCTGACCTCACGATACCCAGTCCGGGTGATATTGGTCAGTGAGAACGCGACAGTGGCGAACGAGGGCAGGAGCTGAAAGATCAGAAACACCAGAAGGGCCGGAGCCAGCGCGACGTACGGCGTGGCCCATCCCATGCCTCCACCGAACCTGAAGGGATTGACAGTTCTTCGCATACACTTCCCCTGCAATTCCAGCGGGCCCCGCCGCAGACGGCCGGACCCGCTGCACTTGGATTCTGCCAAGTAGCGGCGCACCCGAAGGCGCGCCGCTCCAACCGCGCTACTCGGCGGCTTCCCAGTCTGCCATCGCCCGCTCTGCAAACGCTTCAGGCGATTCGATAGTGCCCATAGGTGTCAGGAAGTGCACCAGACCGGCAGCCATCTCACCCTGTCCCGCTCGAGAGATGTGGATCTGCTCGAATGAGAGCTTCATGGGGAACTGACTCACCTCATCCAGAATCCGGTTTTCCACCGGCACATCCTGGGTCGGCAGCCACCCGACGGTGTTGATGAAGTACTCGTAGTTCTCCGGCCGTGAGATGAAGGAGAGCCAGAGCATGGCTTCCTCTTTGTTCTCCGACTTCGCATGGACAAACCACATCAGGTCTCCCTTACCGTAGTAGGCCTGGTTGTCCGCCGCGTTGTCGCCGGCTGGAACCTGCATGTATCCGAATTCGAAATCGGTTCCCGCCTCGTCAATTGCGGCCTCAATGGCATTGGCCATCCAGATACCGTCCGGGAGCATACCGATGGTGCCCGTCGCAAAACGTCCCACGTGCGGATTGTAGTCGATGGTCTGGAATCCCGGCTCATAGTAGTCGAGCATCAGCCGCTGGTATCTGCTCAACGCCTCTATGTACCGTGGGTCTTCCCAGCCGGCGCCGCCGGTCCAGAGCGATTCTTCAAGGTCGTTCGCGTCTTCGAACATGCCGCCGATGAACCCTACGTTGATCATGTCGATTGGCCACACCGGGCCACCGGCTGCCGTGAACGGAGTCACCCCGTTGGACTTCAGGACTTCGCTCGCATTGATGAGCTCGTCATAGGTCTCCGGCTTCTCAAGACCATACTGCGCAAAGAGATCCCGGTTCCAGAAGATACCGGAGATGACAACGCTGCCCATGCAGACGCCGTAGACGTTGTCCTTATAGGTCATGAGGTCGGCAACGTTCTCCGGCTTGTAGTTGTCAATGAAGTCTTGACCGTCAAGCGGCTCCACCAGCCCGGCTTCAATGTTCTGATACGCGGCGGCGAGCTCAACACCATCACCGTGGAAATCCTGAACTTTCTGCGCGAACCCGAATCCCGACCAGATATCCACATCCGCCGCCTGAATCCGCAGCGGATTCGACTGCTGGAACTGGTCCGTGGGTGAGGTGGTCAACTCAACCTCTACGTTTGGATACTCCTCCATGAACCGTCGGTTCAGCTCCGTCAGCGCTTCAGTAGTTGAGGGGTTCTCCCACGTATCAATCCGAAGCGTCACCTTGTCTTCGCCGTCCCCACTGGCGAACACCAGCGCAGGAACCAGCAGCGTGCCGACAAGCATGGCGACAAGAACTCTCTTTGCCATACCGTCCTCCTTGTAGTTCTATTAGTTCGTTTTTAGAACGAACTATTGCAGCGTAGAGCGGGAACGGTAATCTGTCAAGTAATTTTGTTCTCAAATCGAACTAAGTCTTTACAAGTCGGACGCGGTGGACCTATACTCAGTGGACATTACCCCACTCTCACGGGATGGCACTACCATGGAACGAGCCGAATCAAACAATCTGTTCGTGGCAAACTCGCCCTTGAATCAAACGGAGAGCACCGTAAGGGGGTCATTTCTCCAGATGAACGGACAGACCGTCTACTGCATCAGCGGATACGACGCAATGGCTCCGTTCCTCATGAGCGTTGTGAGCAGCTCTGATACCTGGATGTTTCTCTCAAGCACCGGCGGCCTTACCGCCGGGCGGCGGAACTCGGACGCCGCACTGTTCCCGTACTACCCGGACGATCGTGTCGCGGAGAACTATGGGAACACGGGGCCGGCAACTATCGTTCGTGCAGAGCTCAATGGTCGTCGCTACCTCTGGGAGCCGTTCGTAGCGCGATACGCCGGCATGTACCGGACAACTCGCAATCTGTACAAGAACACGCTGGGTACGGCGATTATGTTTGAGGACAGCAACCATGACTTGGGCTTGACCTTCAGATACGCCTGGACCGCGTCAGAGAGATTCGGGCTCGTCCGCACGTCCTGGCTGGAAAACCGCTCAGAGCGGGAGGTGGGCATTGATATCCTAGACGGAGTCCAGAACATCCTCCCATATGGCGCCGCCACGGCGGTGCAGGCAACGATGAGCAATCTCCTTGACGCGTACAAACGGGCGGAGGTGAACCCGGAGACCGGCCTAGCCGTCTTTTCATTGAGCTCCACCCTCACCGACCTGGCGGAGCCCAGTGAGTCGCTCTTGGCCACAACGGTGTTTCAGACGGGGCTCTCTACGCCGGGCATCTTGCTGTCCAGCTCTCAGCTAGAGCTATTCAGGCGAGGTGCGGCGGTGCACGACGAACGGGACATCCGCGGCATGCGCGGCGCCTATTTCGTCGTTACCTCGTTCTTGATGCAACCGACGGAGAGCCGGTCGTGGAGGATGGTTGCAGACGTGGAACAGGATGCGGAGCAGATCGTCTCACACGAGAAGCTGCTTGCACGGAAGGAAGACGCAGCAGCAGCAGTGGAAGAGGAGATCCGGCGCAGTGACACGGTGCTGTACAAGCTCATCGCTGGGGCGGACGGGCTACAGTCAACCGAAGACCACGCCGCGTCCGTTCACCACTTTGCCAATGTGCTCTTCAACGTGATGCGTGGCGGCACCTTTCCCGGCGGCTACACGGTAGACCGTGCGGACCTTCTGGACGTTGTGGCGGTGCGGAGCCGTACCGCCATGGAGGAGGCACCGGAGTTTTTTGCGCAGCTTCCGGAACAGATTGACGGACGCCGGCTAGCCAAGCTCGCCGCGGACTCTGGTTTGCCAACGGTGCAACGGCTCTGTGCGGAGTATCTCCCGCTCGCCTTCAGCAGACGGCACGGAGATCCCAGCCGCCCCTGGAACATCTTCTCAATCAACGTCCGCAATGCGGATGGGAGCAGGAGGTACGACTACCAGGGGAATTGGCGAGACATCTTCCAGAACTGGGAAGCGTTGGCGTGGTCCTATCCGCACTATCTGGAGGGGATGATCTTCAGATTCGTCAATGCCACCACCGCCGACGGCTACAATCCGTATAGGGTGACGCGCGATGGTCTGGAGTGGGAGACGCCGGCTCCGGACAGCCCATGGGCGAATATTGGGTACTGGGGCGATCATCAGATCATCTATCTGCTCAAGCTTCTGGAGGCGCTGGAGCGCTTTTCTCCCGGAAGACTCGCAGCGCTTCTTGCGGAGCGGACGTTCAGCTACGCCAATGTCCCGTACCGAATCCGTCCCTATGAGGATATCTGCGACAACTGGTACAACACCATCATATTCGATCACGAGCTACATCACCGTATTGAGGATGCCGTCACGCACCGTGGAACCGATGCCAGACTTCTCTGCACCGCGGACGGGGACGTGATCCACGCGACCCTCACAGAGAAGCTCCTGGTACTGCTGCTGGTGAAGATTGCCAATCTGGTCCCGGAGGGCGGGATCTGGATGAACACCCAACGACCCGAATGGAATGATGCGAACAATGCGCTTGCCGGCAAGGGCCTGTCAGTGGTGACCGCGGCGTATCTGCGGCGCTTCATCAACTTCCTCCACTCCGTGGTGTCTGCGGCCAATCACTCCGCGTTCCCCGTGAGCACGCAGGTTACAGATCTCTTTGGCGCGGTTGAAACAGCCCTCGACGAACACCAGGAGGGCCTTGCAATCAATGTTGCTGACCGGCAACGCCGCGCAATGATGGACCAGTTAGGACGTGCATCCAGCTCCTACCGCCGGCGGATATATGAGCACGGCCTCAGGGAAGAGACCACCGATCTGTCATCCAGTAGCCTCCGGCAATTCCTGGATCTTGCTCAGCGGTTCATTGAACGCACCATCCGGGCGAACGAACGGGAGGACGGCCTGTATCACGCCTACAATACGCTGTCACTGAGACCCGGGGCTGCCACCGTCAGCCACCTGTACGAGATGCTGGAGGGGCAAGTCGCCGTGCTCTCCTCCGGCGTGTTATCTGCAGCCGAGTCTATCCGACTGCTCTCCACGTTGCGCACAAGCCGCCTCTACCGGGCGGACCAGCACAGCTATCTCCTCTACCCGGATCGGAGTCTCCCCGGATTCCGTGAGAAGAACACCCTTCCCAAGGAGCACGCGGAAGCGCTCCCCCTTGTGAGAGAGCTCCTCTTGCGCGGAGATCGGTCCCTGGTTGTGCAGGATGAGGATGGAGACCTCCACTTCAATGGACGGTTCCGCAACAAGAACGATGTCATTGCTGCCCTTCGTGCGCTGGAATCTGAGTACCACGAGCTTGTGGCCACGGACCAGGATGCGGTCCTTGAGCTGTTTGAAACGGTGTTCAATCACGGAGCGTTCACCGGCAGATCAGGTACGTTCTTTGGCTACGAGGGCTTGGGAAGCATCTACTGGCACATGGTCTCAAAACTGCTCCTGGCGGTCCAGGAGACGGTGATGCGCGCTCATGCGGAACACGAGGATCCGGGAGCGGTAGCCGCACTCCGGGAGCACTACTACGACATCAGGGAGGGGCTTGGGTTCAACAAATCTCCTGAGGTCTACGGCGCATTTCCAACCGACCCGTACTCACACTCGCCGGCGGGGAACGGAGCGAGGCAGCCAGGCATGACCGGTCAGGTGAAAGAGGAGATCCTGACGCGGCCGCTGGAGCTGGGAGTGACGGTAGACAGCGGGTGCATAGTCTTTGAGCCGCTTCTGATACGACGGCACGAGTTCCGCACGCAGCCGCACTCGTTCACCTACGTAGATGTGACCGGACGTGACAAGACGCTCCAGATACCGGTGGATGCACTCGCGTTCACGTTCTGTCAGGTTCCCATTGTGGTGCACCACTCCGGTCGCGAGCAGATCACCGCGGTTCTCCGGGACGGAACGCGGGCTACCATCCATGGGGGTCGGCTGGACCGGGAGACAAGCGGTCACGTATTTGGCCGCGACGGGTATGTGCGGTCGCTCACTATTGAAACCGACGTTCGGCACCCGTAGAGTGAGACAAGGAGACGCGCACCATGGACATCAGCTCACGTTATGCTTCCGTCCGGCCCCGTTATCCGGAACTGCGAGGACAGACCGCAATCGTGACCGGCTCCAGCAAGGGCATCGGTAAAGGAATCGCCATCCGACTGTGTCGTGAGGGCATGAACGTTGTCATCAACGGCCGCACTCCGAAGGCGGTTGAGGAGACGGCCGCGGAGCTCCGCGGTCTGGGAGCGAGCGCCTTTCCGGTTGTCGCTGACGCGTCTGAGGACGGCGGAATCCGGCGCCTCTTTGACCGGACGCAGGAGGAGTTTGGCCCGGTACAGCTCTTGGTGAACAACGCGGCCAACCTCAAGCGGGAGCACTTCTTTGACGTGGACCCACAACTCCTGGACGATGAGCTATCGACAAACGTCATGGGCCCGTACCTGTGCTCGTATCGAGCCGCTCAGATCATGAGAGACGCGGGGGCCGGCGGCAGTATTATCAACATCAGCTCAGTGGGAGGAGTGCGTGCACACTGGCGCGGTCTCCCATATGATGTCACTAAGGGCGCGCTGGACGCCATGACCCGAGCGATGGCGCTGGAGCTGATCCGGTACGGCATTCGGGTAAACGCAGTAGCCCCGGGGGCCACCAGCACCGAGCGGAGCGACGCGAGAGAGACGGAAGCAGGCGCGGCTCTGGACCGGCGGATACCGCTTGGGCGCCACGGCACCCCGCTGGAGACCGCTGCGGCGGTCACGTTTCTGGCGTCGCCGGAGGCGGCCTACATTTTGGGTCAGGTGATCTACGTGGACGGTGGCCTCACCGTTCAGCTGGGAACGCCTGAGCAGCCGGCGTGACGCAGCACGTCAAGAGGAGCATACACCATGGCGGTTCGCATTGATGACGTACAAACCATTCTGACACAGCCGGCCGGATCACGACTGGTGATTGTGAAGGTGATCACCTCTGAGCCGGGGCTCTACGGGCTCGGCTGCGCCACCTTCACCCAACGCGTCCACGCGGTGCATGCGGCAATAGAGAAGCACCTCAAGCCGTTTGTGGTTGGCCGGGATGTTTCCCGCATTGAGGAACTGTTCCGCATGGCGATGGTCCACGGCTACTGGCGGAACGGGCCGGTGCTCAACAATGCAATCTCCGGCATAGACATGGCGCTGTGGGACATCAAAGGGAAGCAGGCGGGTATGCCGGTTTACCAGCTGCTGGGCGGCAAGTGTCGCGAAGCCGCCGCGGTGTACGTGCACGCCGACGGGTCTACCCCGCAGGACGTTGAGCAAACCGTGCGATCATTCATGGCACAGGGGTACCGGCACGTTCGCGTGCAGATGGGCGGCTATGGCGGCAAGACCGGAGGGACTCCGCGCCCGGAGGGATCTCCGGACGGCGCGTACTACGACCCACGCGCCTACTGCCGCGGCATGCTCACCATGATAGAGCACGTGCGAAGCGCCGTGGGAGATGAGGTAGAGCTGCTGCACGATGTGCACGAGCGACTCCAGCAAATCCATGCGGTGCAATTCGCAAAGGATGTGGAGCAGTACCGGCTCTTCTTCCTGGAAGACGCCCTGGCACCGGAGGACGGCGACTGGTTCACCACCATTCGCCAGCAGTGCAGCACGCCCATAGCGATGGGTGAGCTCTTCAACAACCCGCGTGAGTGGCAACCGCTCATCTCCGGCCGGCTAATCGACTTCGCCAGAATGCACGTGAGTCAGGTGGGCGGCATCACCGCGGCCCGCGATATTGTGCTGTTTGCGAATCTGCACGGCGTCCGCACCGCGTGGCACGGACCGGGTGATACCTCGCCGGTGGGACACGCGGCTAACCTCCACCTGGATCTGTGGGCACCCAACTTTGGCATCCAAGAGTGGTGCCGCTTCCCGGAGCACGTCTACGAAGTCTTTCCGGGGTTGCCGGAGGTCCGCGATGGGTATCTCTACCCCAACGACAAACCCGGGCTGGGCATCGACATCGATGAGAAGACGGCGGCCAGGTTCCCGTGCGAAGACCTGGTGGAGCAGTGGACGCAAACGCGCCTCCCGGATGGGGGCCCCGCCCGCCCGTAGCGCGCGAGATTCCGAACGCCATCGTTGACGGCTGCTGGGGTCGTCGAACCCGTAGAACCACATCAACAAGCGGAACTCACAAACCTGAACAAATCGCCACCGTCGACACTTTTGGCTATCGTCTTTGTGCGAAACAGTGAAGTAATCGACATTCATGAAGTAAAGATCATTTATCGCGTGAAGTCGCCATGCTACGATCCCCTGTGCAGTACGCGACCGCCCTTTTCCCAAACTACATCTACCTTACGGTTCTTGCGATTGAACTGAAAGGAAAGGAGGCACAATGCTACCGCAGAATACCGTCATTGCGAGGTCGGTGACAAGAATAGAAGATGATGTCCGACGCCTAATCAGATTCAGACATCTGTTCCTCCTCATGCTGCCCGCCTTGCTCTACTTCATCTTATTCCGCTACCTACCCCTCTATGGGGTCATCATCGCCTTCAAGGACTACAAGGTGAAGCTTGGGATTATGCAAAGCCCTTGGGTAGGTTTGGACAACTTCAGGCGTGTCTTCTCCGGGACCACCTTCTTCGCGGTCTTCCGCAATACCGCAGTGCTCAGTTTTTACAAACTCCTCTTCGGCTTTCCCGCACCGATTATCCTCGCGCTGATGCTGAATGAAGTGAAAAGCATACGGTACAAGAAAGTGGTGCAGACCTTTACCTACATGCCGCATTTCCTGTCGTGGGTGGTCATCGCTGGAATGTTTGTGATGGTCCTCTCGCCAAGTACGGGAATCGTGGCCCATGTCTTTCGGTTTCTTGGGCTCGAACCCGTCTATTTTTTGGGGAACCCCAACTGGTTCAGGCCTACCCTGGTCTTTGCCCATATCTGGCAGTCGATGGGGTATAACAGCGTCATCTTTCTGGCCGCGATAACCGGTATCAGCCCGAGTCTATACGAGTCGGCGATGATGGACGGGGCGAGCCGGATGCAACGGATCCGCTTCATTACCTTACCGAGTATCAAAAACGTTGTCGTGATTCTCCTTATCCTCCGCTCGGGCGAGATTATCTACGACGACTTTGAGCAGGTATATAACTTTCTCAACGATGCCGTCCTCTCCAAAGGAGATGTCATCAGCACCTATGTCTATCGAATCGGTCTGGAAAGGATGAAGTACAGTTACGCCGCCACCGTGGATTTTTCTCGGAACATAATCGCGCTGCTACTTGTCATGATGACAAACTTCATCGCTAAGCGTTTCGGAGAAGAGGGTATATGGTAGGTATCCGACGGAACCAACGGAAGAACGGGCTTCTCCTCGCCTCGCGGGGGGAAAGGATCGGCGATGCGATTATCGTCATCCTGCTGGGGTTTGTGTCCGCAACCATGATCTATCCGATGGTCAACGTCTTGTCGCTGTCCATGAGCTCATCGGCTACGGTCAATATTCCAGGATTTCGCCTTATTCCCAAGGAGCTTTCCCTGGCAGGCTACAAGGTGGTTCTGAGTTCTCGGTTCATCTGGAGCGGTTACTTCAACACAATTCTGCGCACCGCGGCGAACACTGTCTTGGGTTTGGCGGCAACGATGGGGATCGCGTATGCTTTGTCAAAGAAGGACCTTCCTTACCGCAGGTTGTTGACGGTCTTCATTATCGTGCCCATGCTCATCGACGGTGGGATCATCCCGCGTTATCTGAATGTGCGCAACCTCGGCTTGTTGAATACGCGCTGGGCCTTGATTCTGCCCTGGCTGGTACGTCCCTTTTACGTCATCGTCATGCGCAACTTCTTTCAGAACATCCCGGAGTCGCTCGAAGAATCGGCGCAGATGGAAGGGGCGTCTCCGTTGAGGATCCTCATCAGAATCATCATCCCCGTTTCAACACCCATCATTGCCACCATCGCTTTGTGGAATATGGTGTCCAACTGGAATAAGTGGTTGGACTGTTTGATCTACATTCGCGACACCAACAAATACGTGCTCCAGATTGTCCTGAGGCGCATTCTGTTTGAGAGCTCCACCGAGATGATGGAGTCACGGAACACAACGTCGACGATCGTGGCGCAGAATGTCATCAAGAACGCCACCATTATCGTGGCGATTGTTCCCATCATCTGCGTGTATCCCTTCATCCAGAAATACTTTGCAAAGGGGATCATGCTGGGCTCGGTAAAGGGATAGGCGGCACGGTCCCGCGGCCGACGGAATAGCGCGGGTTTGAGTGAGCTAGAGACCGGCGAAGCCGGTTTTTGGGAATATTTCTTCAATGGAGGTATGCTTTATGCAACCAGAGAGACTCATCATGCTAATGGTCGTCCTTGTCCTCTGCGCCGGAGTACTCATAGCCGGCGGGAGTGCGGAGACCGACGAAGAGGCACCGGCGAGCCCGTCGGAAGAGACGGTGCAAGGCCAAGACCCGATTGCCAGGTACGCGCCCGACCATAGCAAAACCTATGAGATCGAGTGGCTGGGTTCTCACAGCAACTCACCGGTACCGGAAGACGCGGAAACGGTTTTGTACTTGGAAGACAAGTACAACGTGGACTTCACCATGTGGTACGTGGAACGGGCCAAATGGAACGAAATCCTCAATGTCCGGATTGCCGGCGGCGACTTCCCCGACATCGTTACCGTGGAGAGTCCGAGCATCATGGCGGAGTACGTAAACCAGGCGTTGATCATGGAAGTACCCATTCCGGTTATCCAGCAATACGCTCCGAGGATTGCCCAAAACATCGAGGAGATCGGGGCTGATGCCGGCATCAGCCCCTGGGTAGTGACCCGAATCGAAGGTACGAACTACGGCATCCCGAAATTCAACGAAAACGGCAAGTACCATATGACGTCCGTGTGGCGCAGGGACTGGCTTGAGAACGTCGGCATCGACAGCGTGCCGGAAACACTCGACGAATTCGAGGAAGCGTTCTATAAATTCGTTAACGAGGATCCGGACCAGAACGGCGCCGACGATACCTACGCGCTCTCATGCGGGTATCGAAGCCGAGGTGACTTCACCGCAATCTTCGGCGCCTTCGGGTATCTGCCGCGTTACTGGGAGTTGACCGACCAAGGCCGGATTGTTTATGGCGCGGTGCAACCCGAAATGAAGGACGCTTTGGCCCTCTTAGCGAGATGGTATCAGGACGGCATCATCAATCCCGAGTTCATTACCGGTGAAAGCCGGGGTGGTCACTGGTCCATTTCCCATGACTTTCTGGAAAGCAAGATCGGGTACACAAACTCATCGCCTTATTATCACATTGCGCCTCCCGGAGTTTACACCGATGTCGGCGGCAAATTCTGGCGAACCATTCCGGAGACTCTCGGCGACCCTGATGATGTCCTGGCCTATGGCCGTCCTCCCATCGGTGAAGACGGGCGGAGCGGCGACGTGAAGTGGGACATTATTACTCAACAGATGCTCTCCTTCAACAGAGACATGGAAGATGAACCTGATAAGCTCGGCAAGCTGCTCTACATCGTTGACGACATCTCCGCCGATTTTGACAACTATGTCCGCGCCTATTTCGGGGTAGAAGGTGAGCACTACTCGATTACCGACAGCGGTGAATACGTTCAATCCTTACCCGAAGATACGGCCCAAGAAGACTTCGGCTTAGGCATGCCCTTCATCGCCTGGAGCGGGGACCTCGGCATTAATGCAAGGACTGCGCCGAGACTTGTCGAGTTCGCGGAAGCCCATGCGGACTATACCCGAGGGTACACCAATAAGCTGTATACATCTCTCCCTTCCTACGACCTTTACTGGGACGAGATCGACAAGCTGCAACGTGAAACCTACATCCAGATCATCACCGGCGAGAAAGACGTGAATGCCTTCGATGCATTCGTCGAAGAATGGAACGAGCGAGGCGGTGCCCAGTTGACCAATGAAGCCAATGAATGGTACGAGTCGGTCAAGTAGAGAACTCACTCGCAACCCCACTGGGAGGCGGCATGACCGCCTCCCTTTTTTGTTCATCGGCGAACTCCGGAGAACACGGAACATGCCCACCTGCTGAGCCGGCGGGCGGAAGCTCTATTTCTGCGCCGTCCGCAGATCCGCTCTGACTGTAGGCTCGTCGAGCCCAGTTCAGTGCTTTTCCGTCTCAGGCGTCTGGGAACAATCATCGCCGATCAGCTGCCGGCGAGGGGATGAAAACCGACCGTAGCATACTTGACCGCACAAACCTACCGGTCACCTATGCTTCCACGTGCGAGAGGTGCACCCGGTCCGGGTGGCAGTATTCGCCTGAGTACTCAGTTATTGCTTTTGCGACTCCACCCACCAGCCTCGCTTAGCATAAGGAAGTAGTTCTCAAGCGGGACGTAATTGGAGATGGAATTACCGCTTCCCAGCATGTAGCGGCCGCCGGGCATACATTCGTCTAGGATGTGGTGAATATACGTACGCAACTCATGTTCCGGTAAACGACAGAGTCGATCCATGTCTACACCGCCAAGAATTGCAATTTCATTGCCGTACTTCCGCTTGGCTTCCGTAACCGGCATGATGCTGTCTTCGAAGGAATGGCGGGCGTCGATCTTCACATCATCGATGAGATCCCGCATGATGCTCTCTATATTGCCACACGAATGGAGGATGTAGAGGAGGCCATGGCGGTGGGCCAACTCGGCCAGGTTCGCGTGCCAGGGGAGACATAGGCTGCGCAACGAGTCGGGAGCGATAATCGTGTTTGTATTGAAACCCATGTCGTCCATGACCAAGAACCCCATAAGACCATCCAGGCCGATGACTTGTTCGAACGCATGGTAGACGATTGTGCCGGCGCGCTCGAAGACCGCACGCACTAGATCGGGATTATCGTATACTCCGTACGCGAGACCTTCAAACCCCAGGAGGTCCATGGCCAGTTGGAAGACGCCGCTATGCGCGGGAAGAGCAGCCATGCCGTCCGGCAAATGTCGGGATAGATACTCGAATCGCCATACAGGAACACTGTCCACGGAGGGCCAGGGGTAGTTTTCGAAGTCTTCCCAGGAGGCGATGGGGCCGGTACCTTCTTGGGACCATTGACGGTCTCCCTTGGAGAACGCCGCAGACGTGTCGCCAATTGCGAGCTTCTTCGTAGGAAAGTCGAGCATGAAATTGAGACTCACCTGATCGTAGCCAAGACTGCGGTTCGTTTCGATGAAGTTACCGATGTAGGCTTCGCCCTGCGGTCCCGCCTCCTTGGTGTAGGGCACCCACGTGCGCTCCAGATAGTGCTCAACCACATAGGCCCGGATTTCTCGAGCTATTGCGATCTCGAACAGGGGCGGTCTCTGAGGTGTATGCCGGCCTAGCACTGCTTCCCGAAAGAGCGCGCTGTCAGGTTGCGGATTCGTGATTGGTAGAGTCATTGGATGTGCTCCTCACAAAATGAGAGTCGGCGGCGTTGCGGTATTCATGGGGAGTCAGCCCGAAGCACTCCCGAAAGATATGGATGAAATGACTGGTGTTATAGTAGCCTAGTTGATTCGCAATGTCGTAAATTGGCCGGTCGCCTTCGGCCTTCAGCATGCGCGAGGCCTTGGCCAATTTGAGTTGGGTGATGTATTCCTTGAAACTAGTCTTGCTGTATTTCTTAAACGCGTGACTTAGGTAATTGGGGTTGATTGAGAAGCTATCGCTCACGGTCTTCAAGGCGACCCTATCGGGATTGTGCTCGATCTCTTCTTGGATGTACGCAGAAATGCGTTCGATCAACCGATAGGTTCTACTCTTCCGCTCGATCTGTTGCAGCTCAATTAGCTGTTCCAGCCAATCATCGAGGTACTCTCTATAGGCACTGAAGTTGGGGAAGTAGTTCCAGCTTCGGTATTCGGGAGCTTCGAGACGTGCTCCCATCTCCTGCAATAGCGCGTCGAGTTCGTTCATAAACCGCCGCATGTCCTCAATCTCGCCGGGGTGTTCGACCATCTTGTTGAACACCTGGTTGAGGTGAGCGGAGACCTCTTCCGGCCCTTTGGTCCGTTTCAATTGGCCGACTACTTTGGTGAAATCGGGAGTTTCGTCTTGGCCGATCCGTTGCAGTAGCTCGCTCATTACAAGGACCCGCGCTTCCGGATAGAAATAGACATAGTCTTGAGCCCGACTCGCGGCTTGATACGAGAGATAGCAGTCCCTGAGTGTCGATTGATGCGGTCCGATTACGAAGGTGAGCTTAAACGACAGTCGATCGTCCGCGTATCGCCCAATAGTCGAGCATAGGCGTTTTACCTGCTCTTCCGTGTCGGAATTCACAATCATGCAGCCGAGACCGTCGAACACGTCAGCGGCGATTTTGACGCAAAACGCGTTATGTAGGTTTTCAATGAGATAGATGAGATTGAAACGAAGTGAATCCATCTCGAAGTTCGCGAGCTGGGTGTCGTCGCCAAGATGTATTCTCACGCACCAATAGGAATGAAACGGCATGACAAGCCCAAGACGGCTCAAGTAATCCGCAAGTCTTCGTGACCCAGAGATCGAGTTGTCGACGAGTTTGCGAATGAACGCGTTCCTCAACTCCGGCTCATCGAAACTGATATTGGTCTCCAGTTCGCGTATCTTGTTCACGAGCTGCGTAAGGGTCAGGTTGAGGAGTTTGTCTTCACTGGTTTCCTCGATATCGCGTCCCAGAATCTGCCGGTTAATGGAATGGCTTTTGCTGAGAATGCGCCTAATGGGAGCATAGATCCACGTCTCGAGCAAGATGGATACGCAGACCAGAACAAACATCATGATGACGATGAATACCCCTAGATTCTTGTCTATCATGATTGAGACGATGTCGATGTTCTTGATGGTCACCTCTCCCACGTAATACACCGGGGCGTAGTCCGAACGTGAGTAGTAAATCCGTCGCCGCCGGTCTGTGGTGTGTTGGGCCCACCCCGAGACGTCGGTGACATTGGAGAAAACGTCAGCAATAGATTGGTCTGCCGGCGTTGCTCCTAGGAGTATTCCGGCTTGGGCTTCATAGACATGAATCGCATCGAAGTAATTCGAGCCCAGAGTTTTGATGTTGGTCACCATCTTGGCCGTATCCAAGCAAACGATATAACTACCGCGGAAGTGTTCGGCATCCCGGCTCGATAGCGGGTAAGATCTCTTGAGCATGAAGACATCCACTTGGTTCGGATAACTGACTTCATGCAAGAAATCTTCTATGAGAGACCAACTGTTGTCTGTGTGTTCGGTAACCCAGTCCATTCCGTAGAAGATCTCGTTCCTTACGTGAGGAAACACCGCACCTAGATTGCTCAAGATGAGGTTGTTGTACGCAAAGTGGACAAAGACGCTGTGTATGATGTCATGTTTGGAAACAACTCGATTGATGGTCTCATAGGCCCGGCTGATAGTTACGTTGTTGGTCCTAAGGTCGGCAATGAATAGTCTGCGTATTTCGGGATCCGTGTTGAGACTATAGACGATTTCGTCTTCCGCTACACTCATGATGAATGTGTCGGCAATCTGTTTGAGGTGGTCCATCTGGCTGACGGTAGTGGCGTGAAAGCTCTTTTCGATGTTGTCCTTCATTTGGACGTAATGCAAGACCAGAAAACCTAGTACCAGAATCGAACCGATGAAGGCGAAAGAGTAAAAGAGCTTTCTCGAAAGCGGTGTGCTCTTGGAACCGGATGCCACGAGTATCTCAGCCCGCTCCTTCACCGTTTCTTCGCATTCTCGTCTCCTTTGATCGAACCGGACTCTCCGGAGAATTGAGGTAAGTACCGCGCGTTGGCCCTCAGAATGTCATCCAGCAGCGGACGCGCAAGCTCATAGTCTTTGACAAGCGGATGCGCCATGAGGGCCAAGAGCGCCGCATCCTTGTCTCCCTCCATCGCCGCGGTAACGGTGAGCTGTTCGTAGTTCTTCACCGCGGCGACCAGTCCCCACAATGCGTTCGGGATCTCTCGTGTTACCAGCGGGTGGATTCCTGCTTGGTTGATCAGGCATGGTACTTCCACCACTCCGTCATCCGGTAGGAGCTTGATGGATCCTCGATTCGGCGTATTCACGATCATCCACGTATCTTGGTTGTTCCACACGGCGTCAATGAATCCGAAGGCGATGTCCGAATAGCCGCCGCCGCCGCGTTTGGCCAAGATCGAGGGCCGCGAGCTCGTGTTCGGGTCACGATAGGCGGCGAAAAGCTCTTGTTCCAGTTCCAGTATCTCTTCGCCACGGGTTTTGGGCTTCTTCTTCAGGGCATCTACTTTCTTCCGCGTGTGGAAGTAGTACTGAAGGTAAGAAATGGGAATAACCCCAAGAGTCCGAATGAGGTCGTGGTCCACGTTCTTCACCCTCTTGAGTATGGCTTCGAATTGCTCCTTGCTAATCGACGTGCCGTGGATCTTGATGTTGTAGGCGAAGTTGAGGTGGTTAAGCCCGAAGTAGTCGTAATAGACCGCTTCTTCAGGCACATTCAGTTCCTCCGCCGCGAAGCGGGCCGGCTGCCGCGCACCGGCGCAAAGCCCGACGATGCGCGCGTCCGTATAGGTGGACACCGCTTCGGTAACCAAACCGGTAGGATTGGTGTAGTTAACGATCCACGCGTCCGGCGCGACCGCGGCAACCTCACGCGCGATATCCACCATGACCGGGAGGGTGCGCAAGGCGCAGGCGAAGCCGCCCGCGCCGGTGGTCTCTTGTCCGACGCACTCGTATTTCAGCGGCAATTTCGCGTCCACGGACCTGGCGGCATTGCCGCCGACACGGATCTGGGTAATGATGAAGTCAGCGTCACGGATGCATTCACTTCGGTCCCGAGTGGTCTCGATGCGGATACGCGCATCAGCTGCTTCTACTGCCCGCTCAAAATAGCCGGCGACTATTCCGAGCCGTTCGGTATCGATGTCCATGAGACTCACCACAGTGATCGGGAGACGATCACGCGATGTGAGTATCTTTTCTACGAGTTCAGGTGTATACGAGCTGCCGGCGCCGATAATGCCTAGCTTCATGGTGTCTTTGCTCCTTATTATGAGTAGGTTAACCGGTAAACCTCCTCGGAAGTATAGCACGACATAGTCGATTGTCAATGACGACTTCTGTATGCGATACGGATTTCGTTAGGCTACGGACTCATTCTGCTAAGTACCCCGCACTTGTCTCATCAGTTGGTTCGCCGTTGCGCGATCCGGTACGCCCGTCACGTCGTACAAGGCGTTCGGCGGCAGGTCACCGGACTCCAGCTTGGCGGCGAAAACCTCATACGGAATACCGAGGACTCTTGGCACAGGTCCGCATAGCGCGGCCAGTTCGTCAAGCTTGTGGTGGCAAGGTTCGGCAAAATCCTCGTCCAAGAATACGATGCACTTCAACCCGTTTAGGCCGCGGATTGCCGGGAGAAGATGGTGCCCATTGGTATGCAGATGGATAATCCCGCCGTCAAAATGGTCGAATAAGCTCTGGACCACTTCCCGCCCCCATTCCTCAAACAATTGTGGCGAGGTGAGATGGAAGGCGTCCACGCTTTCGGATACCACCCGTCCGGGGATCCACTGTCCCACGTTACTCACGGTGCCGCCTTCTACTAGGCCAATAGTTGTGAAATACGCTTCCTGCACGCGAATGTTGAGCCGGATAGAGAACTCGAGGATACGGCGAACTGTTTCCGGATAGTCTACGAGATCGTAGTAGGACTGGGTCGCGCCGCGGAGTTCATGCATGAAGTTGACCCCGTCAACGCAGATGAGGTGGCTCACACCAAATCTCCCCTGCGCCCGGCGCCTGAAGGCTTTCATCTGGCGGATGTACTCGCGAAACGCCGGCCCATGCTCGTCGAACTCCAGGCTCTCCGCCGCCGCCGCCAAGTCATCAATAAACGGCTTGACCATGGAAGAAATCCAGCCGGTTCGGGTATGGCGGATGTAGTGAAGCGGTGCCCCCAACAAACCGCCATAGAGTCCCTGGTCAAGCTCGGAGAGATAACAGTTGGGAATGGAATCGTCGTCCAGATCGGTATAGACCGAAAGAACCTCGTCCCAGAAGCGCGCGCGTGCTGCAAGGTTCGGCCGTTCCACCGGACCGTCTGCATACTCCCGAGCATAACGTTCCAGGTACCGGTTGGGTATACGCATCTTGGCGTAGATTCGATCCCGACCCGCCCCAGAATACAGGGCCTGTAGGCGGGAAACCACCTGCCGGCAGTTTCGTTTATAGCGCGTGTTCGGGCTCCTCGGCGTTGGGATGCTGCTCACCGGACGGAAGATCGATTCCGGTGTGCCGAAAGACACGCCGAAGCATCTCATCCCGGAGTTCCTCGTATACCACAAAATACACGGAGAGTTTGAGTTCCACCGCTTCCCGGGGCATGGTACGGTTAAGATGGTCGCGCGCGGTCTCTTTGAGCTCCGTTAGCAGCGAATCGAGATAGGTAACGGACTCGTCGTTTCCGCGGGACGGATCCTTCGCGGCTTCGGCATAGCACCGAGTCACCTCGTACCAGAACCACTTGACCGCCGCGCCAAGTTGCCATTCCTCGAGGTTATGCCGGTTCCACCGTACACGTTCCGCGGCGTGCGCATACGCCGCGGCGGCACCTTGGATGTTTTGTCGCATTTCCTCGTTGTCGGCAATGTCAAACACGGTTGTGGCGATCCGCCCGTAGTTTTCCCGTTGGTAGGTCATGGGGAACCTCTTCTCCACGATAGCGAAAGGCCGGGTAATGCGATACTGCCATTCGACCAACTCCGGATCGTCGATGCCGTAGAACAACCGCACGAACCGACCGTTGAACTCATCCATGTCCGCGCCCGTGGTGGACCAGCATTGCTCGCCGCAGAAGATGATCCCGTAGTACGTGAGTTCGAAGAGAAACCGTTCCCAGGCGGAGTTTAGGATGCCCAAGCCGCCGTACTCCTTGATTTTCCGGCAATATGCGTGGATGTTGGGGATATGCACGTCGTAGCGCGGGACCCAGTGGCAGTCCGGACCGACCGACGCGGTGGAACAGACCCCGATGACAGTCAATCCCGCCTCGATGAGACGGCGGGTATAGGGAAACGGTATCATGTCGCCGGCTCCGTCCAAGGCCACCTCTTCGAGAAAGCGCCGCATCTCGGAAGATGCCTGCCCGATCCCCTCGCGGTCGACGGCTTGGAGGGTATTCCAGTTCATGACCTTGGCGGGATGATCGTCATAGGTCCAGTAGTCCCAATCCATCACCGTGCAATCGCGATCAAGCAGGGGGAGGACGTGCGGGTAGGCCATCAGCTTGTCCGAACACGTGGAGGTTTTGAGCCCCATGTCTCGTACGACTCGGCACAGTTTGTTCACGTAGAGGATGTAGAGCCCGCCTTTTCCGTACTCTGAGGCATACTCAGCGCAGCGGGGACACTCGCCTAGGTGATAGGGTTCGTCGCCGCCGATGCTCACATGCGTGGAATAGCGGTGGAGCCGCATGACCTGTTGCAAAAGATCCCGGCTTACTCGCAACGAATCCGGATGGAGGGGACAGATCTGCGAGTCGTATTGGTCGTTTTCCCGCAAGTAGCGGAAACGGTCCGTCCGTAGGAGGTATTCCATGTGGGCAAAGGATTGGACGAAGGGGATTATTTCCACAAAGTGTTCATGACAACAATCGACGATTGCCCTTACTTCCTCCTCACTAAAGCCATTTTGGTTGCGGATCACATGGTAATCCCCGGAGTAAGGAAACTTGTCGCTGTATTCGATTACCAGGACATTGATCTTGTAATTCGCCAGAGTCCGGATGAAGCGCCGAATGTAGTCGAGTGTATAGGTTTGCAAGCGTAAGTCGAAGATCATACCCCGGAATGGGAGGTCCGGCTCGTCGGTGATGGTAAGGCACTCCAGTGGTGCCCGTCCGGCCTGTTTCCAGAGCTGGGTCAGTGTTTGCAGTCCATAGTACAGTCCGCGGCAGTCGTCAGCCGACACGCGGATACCTTCGGGCGTGATAAGCACACGATACGCCTCCGGATTTGGTCCGGGTGTATCATCTAGAATGAGCGAGACGTGTCCAGGCATCGGTTCGGCGGCGATTCGAGTCGTAACGTCCATTCCGGTCAATTCATTTATGTCCAGACAGAAGTCGTCAAGGCCGACCCGCAGCCGTTTCGTTACCGCTTGCGGCGCCGCCACATACAGCTTTTGCGCCGAAGGAGTGTATTCGTTGTTTGTATACTCGATGTGTCTGGGCAGAGGGATAAAATCGTAGGGCATCCGTGAGTTCCTTGTGCTTTATGTGCGGACAAGCAGCGGCACAACCGGCCAAGAGGTGTCTGTAGATTCAGAGAGCTGAGTGCCGGTCAACTAGGAGATGACAGGCGCCGTCCAGAGACACATTGACAACAGTGTATCAGTGTAGTATGTCTTGTCAACCGGTTAACTAAACGGAAATGGCGACGAGCAACGACAACAAGGCAGGTCATATGCTTCTCGGAATCGATCAAGGCGGCAGTAAGACTCGAGTGGCGGTTGCCGCCGACGACGGTCGTATACTTGGCTGCGCGGAGGGACCCGGTGGATACTACGGTACTATCGGGCTCCAACCGGCCATGGAGCGAGTGATAGCTGTCTACAAGAAGGTCTTGGATGCGGCCGAGGTACAGCCCACTCAGGTCAGTAAGGTGGTTGCGGGGATGACCGGCGCCGACTGGGACCATGAGTACCCGCTGCTTCGCGGGGCCTTGCGCGACGCTTTGGCGATTGAGGATGTGACGGTCTATAATGATTGCGTAATCGCCTTCCATGCCGCAGCGCGTGCCGGCTGGGGTTTAGTCCTTTGTGCCGGAACCGGGTTTAACACCGCCGTGTTGGCGCCGGACGGTCGGAGATTCCTCTTCGGCTTTTACGCGAAAGGCCGTCTTTGCGGGGGGAAAAGCCTTGGCAACCGTGCCATTCGTGTGGTAAGTCATTCGCATGTGGGGCTGGTACCGCCTACCGTATTGACTGCTCGGGTCTTGGCCCATTTCGGCCTCGATTCGGTCGATGTGCTTCTTTACCGATTCGAGTCGAAGAAGCTTGATACCAAGCGAATCAACGACTTGGTACCCCTGGTCTTCCAGGCTGCGATGGATGGCGACGGGCCGGCGGAAGACATGGTGGCCGAGTTCTGCCGAGATGTGGCCGCCTACGCGGTCGCCGGGTTGCGACGATTCGATCTACTTCATTTACCGGTGCCCGTGGTTTTTGCCGGCGGAGTGTTCAAGGCGGCCGGTGAATCGGTCCGTACGCGGATCATCAATCTGATTCGGGACCATGCCTGCAAGCTTGCCCCGGTAGATTGCTTCTATGAACCGGTTGTCGGCGCACTCCGCCTCGCCCTGGACCTACGTCCGGAGGATACGGCGAGGCAGTCGAATTTTGAGAAGTCCGCGGCGCTTCATAGCCTGCGGTATGGAGGAGGGATGCATGCCCGTGACCATTACTGACATCGCGAAACGGGCCAACGTATCCAAGACCATCGTATCGCGGGTCATCAACAATAGAAAGGGAGTAAGCAGCCAAACCCGCGAGGAAGTATGGCGGATAGTTCGCGAGCTTGGTTACAGGGCGAACGGGCTGGCGCGGTCCTTGTCCATGTGCAAAACTGATACCCTTGGAGTTATCCTCAACAACCTCTGCACGCAGCTTCTCTTCGATATGATCGGGGGAATCGAAGATGTTGGCCTTGAGGAAGGGTACAACGTGCTCTTTTGCAGCGGGAAGAATGACCTCGATGTGAAGAGCCGCTACATCGATTTTTTCGCCGCGGGCCGGGCTGATGGTATCATCATCTACGGGAGTGCCTACAGCGATGACGACCTAATCGCGGGCCTATACAAGTCGGAGTATCCCTTGGTGCTCATCGAGAACTACTTCGATACACTCGATGTATACAGCGTCTATATCGATAACTACACCGGCAGCTACAAGGCCGTCAAATACCTTATCGGACTCGGTCACACCGGAATTGCCCATATTTTGGGCAACCCTCGCACCAAGGCCGGGACCGATCGGCTCCAAGGTTGCCTGAGTGCCTTACGAGACGGAGGAATCGTGCCGCGGGAAGCTTGGTTCGTCGAGTCGTCCTTTTCACGCGACTCGGGCTACCAAGCGATGCAGCAAATCCTATGCGGTGAACACATTCCCACCGCGGTGTTCTGCGGCTCCGACACCCAGGCGTACGGGGCCCTTCGGGCGATTTATGAGCATCGGTTAAGAGTCCCCGAAGACATCTCGGTGGTTGGATTCGACGACGATCCTCCTAGCCTCGACGAGATAGGCACCTATCCGCGTCTCACTACCGTGGCCCAGCCGATGTACGCCATCGGACGAGCGGCGGCGAACCTCTTGCTACGGGCAATCCGGGAGCCCGCGAAGTCCGGTGTGACCGTAAAAGTCGACACCGAGTTGCGGGTCCGTGAGAGTTGCGCGCCGCCGCGCGGTAGGGGCTAATCTGGGCCGCTGTGGGAGAGAATCGAAGGAGAATGGATATGCGCAGTAAGATGTTGACCGAGATATGGGACCAATACCAGCTCAGCAAACAGTTGGTAGAGGCAATTCCCCAGGGCGTTGATTCGCTTTCGGTGGCCTTGGATACCCATAAGCAGTTGGTGCTACTAGGTACCGGCGCGTCCTACAATGCCGCCGATGCGGCGAGAGATGCCTTTATTCGGTACAGACTTCATATTCCGCAGCTCCTTGAAGCATCGCGAATCAACGCCGTTCGTAACTGTTTGAACGCAGAGACGATACCCGTCCTCATCTCACAATCGGGAAACAGTCTGGAGACCCGTCTTGCAGTAGATACTCTGTGCGAGGCCGGGATCCCAATCACCGGTGTCACCAACAATCCTGACTCCTACCTGGCGGCCGCCGCGACAACCATGCTTTTCTTGAGTGCAGGCGAGGAAGTCAGTTCCGCCACCAAGACCTACGCGGCATCGATCCTCCTGCTCTATCTTGCCGCCTGCCGTAATGACGCCGAAGCTCTCGCCGAGGTTCGCTGCATACCGGCGAAACTTGAGGAGTGCTTGCGTCGGAGCTCGACGACGGTACAGCCCTTGGCCGATACGCTCCAAAACAGTTCGGTCGCCTACATAGCCGGGGTTGGTGGTCTCGACACCACGGCCCGGCAGGGCGCGCTGCTCCTTAAAGAAAAAGCACGTATGCACGTGGAAGGGATGTCCATCGCCGAACTCAGACACGGAACGATTGAGAGCATCGATGACGGGACCCCGGTTATCATTGCCTGCCACGGTGCCGACTATCGCGAAGCATGCAAGCATGCACGTTTCATTCGTGCTGTCACGGGGGCCTACGTGGCACTGCTGGTCAACGCCGCGACCGAAGTGCGGGTGCCGGAACCGGCCGAGGTGGATGCTTTCTATGTGCCGAATGTGGCCACCCCGAGTCTGTGCCACATAGGCGCCGCGGTCCCTTTTGAACTTATCGCGGAGGAACTTGCCTTGAGGAAAGGCCTCGACATTGACGGTTTCAGGTATATCAACAAGGTGATTGTGGACTACTAGCCGCATCGCTTTTCAAGCCACGCCCGCCCGTAGCGCGCAGGGCCCAGAGTCCCCTTCCGGCCGCGTTTCCGAGCGCCGCCGTCGTAGGATGCTCAATGATTGGCGGCCGGGAAGATTGTCGCGGACATCAGGCGCCAAACCGCCGGGATTCGTCTGAGCCCTGCGGACTATGTCGGCATCCTCCTGGTCGACGGGCTTGCACTCGGTGAGACGGTAGTCAGAGAACTCACCGCATCACCGGATCTCCCCATTCCAATCATTGGCGGAACGGCGGCTGATGAGCTCAGCTTCTCTGAGACCTATGTCTCCTGGAATGGACAGGTCTCAGGTGACGCGGCGGTTCTCATGCTCTTGGCGTACAAGACCGACCTGGAGCGGGCCGGGGAGTAGACCGGGGGGTTCGGGCTCACACCATCCGCCACCACGGCACGGCAATCACGTCCTGGCTCAGCCATTCCAGGGTCGTGCCGGTATGCAGCAGCAGCCCCGGTGTGCTGCGATTCCCGTACTCGCAGCGGAACGCGGTGATGTGACGCGCGTCGCCGACGGTCGGGTGCGCGGTGGACTTCACCTCTATTGGAATCAGCCGGTCGGGTGTCTCGATCACAAAGTCGACCTCTTCTCCTGAGGTGGTCCGCCAGTACAGTATCTGGGCCCGGTCCGCCGTGGTGTCGCACCACACCAGAAGATCGTTGAGGACTAGATTCTCCAGGTGGTGTCCGTCGGGATCCGATCTGTCGGAGAGATAGAGCGCAATCCCAGTGTCTCCCCAATAGAGCTTGGGCCCCTTGATGAGCCGTTTGGTGCGGTTGACCGAATAGGCAGGTAACCGCATGAGGAGACACGAGGTCTGCAGCAAGTTGGGGTATCTATGCACGGTAGGCTGCGGGATGCCGGTGTCGCGGGCCATCTCGGTCTCGTTGAGTTGCTGACCGAGTCTGAGTGACGCCGCCTGCATCAGTCGGCGGAAGTCGGGAAGTGACGCGACCGCAGAAAGCTCTCTGAGGTCACGCTCCAAGTACGTCTCCACGTACCCCTGGAACCAGATGCGGCGATCCGCGTCCCGTCTCATCTCCACCGCGGGTGAGGGATACCCACCCCGACGCGCCAACGGGATCCCCTCCTCGTGACCCGGCTCGGAAGACAGCTTCTCCAACCAGAGCTCAACAGGGTCCTGAGCAACCACCTCCCACCCTCCGCACGAACCGAGCCCGAGTTGTTCACGCCGGGTCATTGGGCGCAGCGTCAGATAGCTTGCACGACCGGCCAAAGACTCGGAGACACGCTTCATCAAGAGCAGATCGGCAGACCCGGCAATGAGGAACCGTCCGTTGGCCCGGTCCCGGTCGATCTCCCGCCTGACTGCGACGAGGAGATCAGGTTCGCACTGGACCTCATCCGGGGTCATAGATCCGGGTGTGCGGAGCAGGCCGTTCGGCAACCCGGGGTAGCGGAGATCCATTCACACCGTGAATGATAATCAGAACTGCTGTCCCAGCGGGCTCACCGCGCGCCACGCTCCCCCACCGCCCGGCGGTGCAGCTTCACCTTGCCATAGCTCACAATCTCAGTGATCAGGCCAATGATGTTGCCCACCAGCGCAATCACAAAGATGAGCCGGAACCCAATCATCCC
>CAYTGY010000006.1:0-32866 GCA_964437265.1 uncultured Spirochaetaceae bacterium
ACCCCGGGAGGTCGTCTACCGGCAGGATCCCTCCCAGGTCGGCGTAGTTTGCCAGGCTGGTGAGATCAATCCGAGCCACATCCGGTCCGGAGCCGGTCCCCATCGCGGTGATGAGCAGATTGCTGTACTGGTCGGATCCCTGCGCCACCACCTCCAGATTGATGTTCGGATGTGCCTGCTCGAACATCGGGAGCAGAACGTCGGCAACGTACGGAGTCTCTACTTCGTCGTTGTAGTTGTGCCAGAACGTGACCGTGACCGGCCCATCTATGGCGTCTCCTGCCTCCGCGCCGCCGGTGGCGAACGCAGGCACTGCCGCCACGAGGATCGCCAGTGCCACCATGCCATGCATTACCCTTTGTCCCATACCGTACTCCTTCTTGGGAACGTCTCCCATTGTTGTCCGGCCACGCCGGAACAGATTCCACATTCACACGCCGCGCGACCCGCCTACGTCCTCGCCCGGGCTATCGCATCCACCAACACCAGGTACATCGCGTGCGACCACAAGAGCGGTTTCGCGACCGGTCCCCAGCGTTGCTTCCACGGCTCCAGCATCTCCGGAGCGTTCACGGTGTTCGTCACCTGCTCCGGCAGCATCCCGGATTCGTCCGTCTGCTGCTCGATCCACGCGGCACACGCTCCGGCTCGCCCAACCTTGCCAACGCCGAGAAAGAACCAGCCCAACCAGGCGGTGAGCAGGATCCAGCGGCCGCCGCCGTAGTAGGTGTCGTCTGCGTAGCGCACCACCCCGCCGTCGCGCGTGAGCTCCGCGTCAATGCGGGCCGCGGTGCGCGCCATCACCTCCGACCCCGGGGCGAGCATGCCAAAGGGAACCGCGGCCCAGAGCAGACTGGCATCTACGGTCTGCGAGCCCAGGTATTTGGGCAACGTACCGTCTTCAGTGAGCTGTGAGAGCGCCATGGTGCGAATCTGCTCGCACACCGTGGCGGTTTGGAACCCGTACCGTTCGGCGGCCCGGAGGCCGCCGTAGATGCTCGCAAGCGTTGCCGGATGGACCTTATCACCGTGCTCTTCCCACGCGTCAAAGGTGGGAAGCGCCCACGTGAGGGCGAGGTACCGCACCGTTTTTCGAGCCGCCGCGTCCGCCCATCCGGGGAGGGTGTTCTCCGCGCGTGTGGTGAGCCACTGATCCAGCAGCCATAGCCAGTGGCCGTAGCCGTCTGTCTGAAAGTTGGGCCAGTCGTCTCCGGCGACCTTGCCGGCAAGGGTGAAGCGGGTGGGCAGGTACGCGCCTTCCGGAGGCGCCTCGCCGCGGGAGGCCGATGTTTCAAGCGCGGTCCAGTCCAGCCGGACGCGGCCAACGGCCCGGCAGACCCAGCGCAGAAACGCCTCAGTGGAGTCCGCGTATCCGTGACGGAGCATGGCGTAGCCAATGAAGCTACCGTCTCTGAGCCAGCTGTAGCGGTACTCGCGGAAATTCGGAGAGGCGATGTATGCCCCCGAGTCGCTTTGGTTTTGGAGAATCACGTGGACGCTTGTGCGCACCAGCGCGCTTCGGGTGAGACCGCTATCCGCCACACCGGTCTCCTGATACGCGGCCGGGACACGGCCGTCGGTCGCCGAGCATTGGCCGCCCCACGTAACGTAAACGATTACCGTAAACGTTTACGTAATCGGTGGGGCAGGTTCGTGTAGCGCTTGTTCGTATCCCCATCACGTCGCTAGACCTCTCGTACTGATTGTCGTTCCGCGATCCAGGAGGGGAGTACCGTGCTCTCGGTGCCGCCCTCGAGGAGCATGCGCACTGCCGTGGCGCCCATCTCCACTATTGGCTGGTGGACCGTGGTCAGCGGGGGAATGGCCATGAGCGCGTCCTTGGTATCGTCGTAGCCGATGACCGAGAGGTCATTGGGGATTCGCAGCCCGAGCTCCCAGGCACCGGAGATCACCCCCAACGCCATCTCATCACTTGCGGCGAACACGGCCGTGAGCTCAGGGGCGCGTCTGAGCAGTTCCAGTGCAGCCGTTTTCCCGCTCTCAAAGTGGAAGTCGCCATAGGCGACCCGCGCGTCGGGGAGCTCCGTCCCCCCATCGACCAGCGCCCGGCGGAAGCCTTCAACGCGCGGCTCGCCGGCTACGGGGTCTGCCTTGGTGCCGCTCAGCATCCCGATCAGCCGGTGTCCCTTGTCTACCAGGTACTTGCCCGCCGAATAGGAGGCGTGACGGTCGTCCACGCGGACGTACGGGATGGGATAGCGGCGCGACATGGTGGCTACGAGGACCATCGGCACGCGCATCTCCTCCACCAGGTGCTCGTATTCGTCCGTGAGGAACTCGCTGGTGAACACCAGCCCATCCACTTGCTTCTCACCGAGCACCCGCAGGTACTCCTCGGTCCGTCGCCCGTTTCGATCCGTATTGCAGATGATCGCCGAGTAGTTGCGCGTGCTCGCCTCACCCTCGATGCCGGCCAGAAGCTCGCTCGCAAAGCGGCTGGTCACCGACGGCAAGAGCACTCCCAGCGTGTGCGTCCGCTTGCTCACCAGCCCGCTTGCCAGCGCGTTGCGCGTGTAGCCCAACCGCTCGATGGTCTCCAGCACGCGAACACGCGTTTCCTCGGTGTACCCCGGTTGCCCGTTGAGGATCCGGGAGACGGTTGCGGTGGAGACATTCGCGGTCTTGGCTACGTCTTTGATGGTCGGTGACTGCTCACGCACTCGAATCTGCCATCCTATTACGTAAACGTTTACGTAATCGTACATCGGCCTGGTCTGTCTGTCAAGACAAAACTGCACGGACTCCTGCTGCCGGTTATGTTAGGCGCCGGTAGCGGGCGCAGGACTACCGTTCCAGCATCTCCGCTAAGCACGCATCAATGGCCGGCGGTTGCTCAGGATTGAGCCAGCTGCGTTTCAGGACAAGGTCGGTAATGACCCGGGAGGGGATCCGCGCTTCATTGTGGGCAAACTCCACCAGGAGCTCTCCCTCTCTGGCGTAGAACCGGTGGGCGAACGTCTGCGGGTCCAGGATCCAGTACTCGCCCACGCCGTGCTGCTCGTATTCAGCGAACTTCACGCCGATGTCCCGCTCGCCGGTCCGGGGGCTCAAGACCTCCACCACCAGGTCAGGTGCTCCGTCTATGTGGTTCTCCCGGATCGCGTCCTGACGACCCGTCCGGTAAAACGCGAGGTCCGGCAGAAAGACATTGCGGCTGCTGAGCTTCACCGCCACCACCTCACGGAAGAGCTCGCCGAGATGTCTCCGTTCGATGTACTGGCTCAGGAGGCGGTCAACGAAGTTGGTCAGTCGCGCATGGCGAATGGATACCGGTGAGTGCATCTCTATCTCCCCGTCAATGAGGTCTGCGTGCTTACCCGGCTCGAGCCACTCGAGGAACTCGTCGGCGCTGAGCAGCTCGTACTCGGTGGATGTTGATAGCGACACGTACGTCGGCATGCTCTGAGTATACCATCAGCACCGGCGTTGACGCCATGGCGGTTGCTTGAACAGCGTTGCCTCCTGGTCTATCCTCATGGGTATCCACGCGCGACCATGGATATCGATATCATCTCAGGCGTCTTTGGCCTTGAGTTCACTGCGCCGATCCGAGGATTGTCCGTGAGCACCTACATCGACACCAACAAGGCCTTCACCGCCTACCTCCAGCGGCTCCGTGACCGCACCGTGACGGAGATCGCCATGGACATTGAGGGCGAGTTCAACCTCCACGTCTACGGTGAGCGCTTCTGTCTGCTGCAGCTCTATGACGGTCAGGAGGAGGTGGTGGTGGATCCGTTTGCCGTGTCGCCCAACCTCCTGAAAGAGATTCTGGAGGATCGCACTCTGCTCAAGATCATCTATGACTGCTCGAGTGACCGGCTGCTTCTGGCCAAGACCCACGGGATCCTGCTGAACTCGATTCTGGACCTCAGGCCGGCGGTTGAGCTGCTCGAGTTTTCCCGGAACGATCTAGGCACGGTGCTGGGCGAAGCGGTGGGTGTGGAAGAGAGCGGAAGCAAGAAGCGGTTTCAGCAGTACGACTGGACGCGCCGGCCCGTGGACCCGGCGGCGATCGAGTACGCAGTCAAGGACGTGCGCCATCTGTTTGCGCTCAAGGACGAGCTGCTGGCACGGCTGCTACAAGCCGGCAAGATGGCAGCCTACATCCTTGAGAACGTCAAGCGTCAGGACCGTCCGCCGGAGCTTGACCGCAAGCCCGGTATCCTCCGCTCCGGCCGCCACAAACGGCTCTCCGCTTCACAGAAGCGCGAGTTCCAGCGCCTCTACGATATCCGCGAGCGCCACGCGCAGGAGCTCGATCTCCCGCCGAACACCGTTGTTGCCAACAACGATCTGTTCGCGATCGTCACCGGTGAGATGAACGTGGACGCCGTCCGAGGAAACCGCAAAATGCCCGGTGGGCGTCTGGACGCGATCAAGCGGGAGATGCAGGAAGTGATAAATTCGCAGTGGTAATGCGGGAAATCGCCGAATTCCCGCATCTATGTTGCGGATTCTTACCTTATACAGTATTCTGACGTATGAGCTTTTCGCGGATACTCGATCTGTCGCATGACGTCGCCTCGAGGTCGGTTTTCCTCTTTGGGCCGCGACAGACCGGGAAGACCACGCTCCTCGTCCAACGGCACCCAGCGAGTCCATGGTTCAATCTCCTTCAGGGCGATACATTTCTGCGGCTCTCCCGAAATCCAGGTCGGTTGCGTCAGGAGCTACAGCAGGCGTCACCTGATGCGGGACCGGTAGTCGTTGATGAGATCCAGAAGCTACCGTCGCTGCTCGATGACATTCATGATCTGATTGAGCGGCATGGCCTCCGGTTCGTCCTCACCGGCTCCAGTCCCGCGAAGCTTCGGCATGGGGGGACGAATCTCCTTGGCGGTCGCGCGCGACTGCGATACCTCATGCCGCTGGTCTCCGCTGAGGTTCCCGATTGGGACATGGACCGCGCCGTGCGCTACGGGATGATTCCATCGATCTACCTGTCCGATGATCCCCTCGCCGACCTGCAGGCGTATTGCGGGACCTACCTGCGGTTGGAGGTACAGGCCGAAGGCCTTGTGCGTGGTGTGGAGCCGTTCTCTCGGTTCCTACAAACCGCCGCTCAGCGTGCCGGCGATCAAGTGGTCTATGAACGGGTAGCTTCCCAGGCACAGGTTCCCGCGCGAACCGTGCGCGAGTTCTACACCGTGCTTGTCGACACGCTCATTGGGGTCATGCTCGAGCCTGTCCGTCTTGGCAAAGCCGGCACGCGCCGCAAAGCGGTCTCACGAGGCAAGTTCTACTTCTTCGACGTCGGGGTCGCTCATGCCCTTGCCGGCACCACGGGTCTGGATGATCATACATCCGAGTTCGGCCGTGCGCTCGAACACCTGGTGTTCGCGGAGCTCCGTGCGTGGCTTGCGTATCGTCGCGACCAACGCCCGCTGACGTTCTGGCGGACGGTGGACGGTTTGGAGGTCGATTTCGTGATTGGGGACGAGGTAGCTATCGAAGTGAAGGCTTCCAAGAATCTTGCCGGAACGGATTTCCGGGGCCTGCGTGCCATCGGCGAAGAACACGCATTTGGTCGGCGGATTATGGTCTGTCGCGAACCGGTTCGACGGACGGTTGAGGGCATCGAAGTGATTCCGGTGCGGGAGTTCCTGACCGATCTGTGGAGCGCCGGGCTGTGATCGGCGTCCTCGGTTGGTCTATCCGAAACCCCGCCTAACTACCGTACAGGCCCCAGAAACCGTCGGTGCCGCGTATCACGGTGCTGACGCCCACCTCAAGCACCGCGCTGCCAGCCGGTCGGATGAGGCGGAAGCCGCCGGCGACCGGCGCAACGCTGGACCGGCTCAAGGGGCTCTCGCGGCAATGGGAGACCTCCCAAGCGGAGCTTGAGGCCGCGGGTACACCGATGTCTGCGGTCGACGATTTGCTGTCGGCGACGGCTCGGACACACGGGCTGATCCTCGTGACTCGCAACACAGACGACTTCAAAGACCCAGCTGTCGAGCTGCTCGATCCGTGGAGCTGAGCGGCCTTCTGATCGACGTCGATGGTGATATCCGCGCCCAGGTTCTCGCCATAGTTCGCCCCGGACACCAGGATATCCTCTACGGGGCGGGGTGAATCGTTGGACTCACCGATCATACCGCGACCGCGAGAGCGAACTCCGTCGCTCCTACCCTCGCGCGTATCTGCCCACCAGACGATTCATCCCGATCACATGTGGCTCCACCCGCTTCAGGAACTCCCAGAGCGTTAGGCCCGGTTCCACGTTGAGATCAGCATCCAGCGCGAGAATCCAGAAGTAGTAGTGGTGAACGCCGTGACCCTCAGGCGGCATGGGGCCGCCGTACCCGGCCTTCCCGTAGTCGGTCCTGCCGTTCGTCCCTTCGCGCGTGTTCTCATCCAGACCGGTCGTGTCTGCCGGCAGGTTGTAGAGCACCCAGTGGACAAAGCCGTAGCTGCCCGGGCTCACGAGCGGGGCGTCCGGATCGTGGCAGATAACGGCAAACGATGCGGTGCCGTCCGGTGCTCCCGACCATGACAGATCCGGGGATACGTTCGGTCCCTCGCCGGTGTACTTCTTGGGGATCGATCCCAGCTGTTCGAAGGCACTGCTGGTAAGCTTCATGTTCGATAATGCGAATCCCATGGTTCCCTCCTGATCTCTAACGTACTACCAACGCCGAGCCGTGGCACAGTCGGGGCAGTTCATCGGTCGTGCTCGATCTCGGGATGGACTGCGGGTACGCGAATCACGCGGCGTTCTCGCGTGCCTTCCGGAATACGTTCGACGTGACGCCTAGCGAATGGCGGCAGCGAGCGTCGGCCGTCATGCAGGATGCCGCGCGGAAACAGCGCAAGATGAGCATAGTCGAGCGCAAGCCCGGCACAGCATTGGAGCGTGTGTATGGGTACCGTCTGGATGAAACGAATCCACGGAGGTACCCAATGTCGGTATCAAACGAACAGGTACAGGTGAAGGATCTCGAGGAAATGACGGTCGCCTATGTGCGTCACATCGGACCGTACGCCGGTGACGGGGTTCCGCGGCCGATTATCGAGCGGGCAACGGGCATTCTGTGGTTACTCTGCCGCCTCGCTGAGTTTTGCCGTGAACTCGGCCAGCTCGCTACGGAGCTCGGGAACCGTTTCTCTGAAGATCTGGATCAGTAGGTCGATCTTGCGCCAGTCATAGTCGAACTGGAAGTAGTAGCGCTTGAAGTGACGGAACCGCATCAGCTCATCGAGCTGTTCTTTGGTCTTGTGGGTGATAGTCGGCGGGCGAACACCCGCGATCTGGAGCGTCATCTTTTCAAGGAGATGCGTGTGCCAACGATCCGGTTCAAGCGAGTTCTCGAAGGCCTGGCTGATGCGGAGGAACAGGGTTTCCACCGCAGTGTAGCCGTTCTCCAGAAGTTGAACCGGGATAAGTACGCTATCGCTTGTCTTTCCCAGTTGCGGCAAGATGGAGGACTCGAATCGGTCAAGCCGAAGGAGAATCTCATCCAGGATTTCCAGTGCCGTGTCAACTCTCGCGGGGATCTCTGCGAATCTATCTTTCATAGGAAGCCACCCCGTGCTGGACGATGTCGGAACGGTACCGTGGGTGAACGTCTTCGAGGCGAACGATATCGAGGGGCAGGTCGGTCATCCGCGTGCATTCCCCCACGAGTCGATCGAACACCTTGCAATCCTCAATCCCCTCCACGGCGATATCGATATCTGAAATTCTCTGGAACTGTTCCGGATGGAGAAGCGAGCCCCACTGATAGATGCGCGAGGGCCGATAGTGTTCGGCGATGTACGCGATGATTCGCGCCGCGTCTGTTCGGGCTTGTTTAAGCCGTTCAGCAAGCGCCCGTTGCTCCTTTGCGCGGGTCTTGCGAATGAACGCTCGCATGACGGCAACGTCATCTTCCCACGTCCCCATGGGGGAACTATAGCCCGCCGGGAGCGCGCGGGCAACGGGGTTCGTTGCACTGCCCGGTGTGCCGTCCCATCTCGCGCCTTCTGCCGTTGATCGCTAGGCTTGTCGAATGAGCAACGGCGAGGCGATCCGCACAACCAGGCAGTACTACGACAGCGCAGAGGCGGGCGAGCTGGTGTGGGGGATTATGGTGTTCTCACGAGTACCACCCCTTCGTGTCACTCGTAGCTCAGTGCTATAGTTGCCTCCCATGACGAGGTTCAAGGACGATCTTACCGAAGCACAACAGCGCGTTGAGGCGTGGTGGCGTGGTGAGAATGCCGGTGCACGGCGTTGTCGGAGCCACCGGTGATTGGCTTGTCTACTCGGCTTTCATCGCCACGCGGGCGCGTCCTTCGCGGAACGGTTCCGCGCGGTTGTACTGGAGCGGGATAACCACCGCGCCGTTTACGTCCGCGTAGCCCCACTGGTAGTCGGAGAAGAGCCCCGGCTGTGACTCCGCTACCGCAACCATGGCTTCTGAGATATCACCCATGCCGGCCCAGCCCTCGCCGTAGCGGTTACCGTCGGCGTCATTCAGGAACCATGTGTCGCCAATCTCCACCGGCACCCGGCCGCCCACATATGCGCCCATTCCGTCGTAGGGCCCGGCGTAGATCGACCCGTCCAGGCCGGCCAGGAACCAGCCCTCCTCATCGCCCAAGCTGCCGTACAGGCTCAAGAACCCGTCTTCACCACGGATGACGCTGCTCACGCCCGGCTCGAGCACTGCCGCACCGTCAGTGTCTATGAGCCGGAAGCCGCCGGAACGCGGCTTAGTGAGGGCAATCCCGTTGTGAAACGAGTCTGCGCGGTCGTATCCGGCGGGAATGACGAGCTCACCGGCGTGGTTCACGTAGCCGTACGTGCCGTCGATTTTCACTGCCGCCAGCCCCTCCGAGAACCCGCGAGCGGACGACCAGTAGCCGGGCTCGCTGTCGTCAAGCGGCTCGACGATCCAGATCCCGTCCTGATCGATGATGCCGAACGAGTAGATCGGGGTGCCGATGGAGCCGCTGACCCGCGTCGTCGTTCTGCCCACCACCATCCCGGCAATCGCAACGCTGTCCGTGAACGCCGTGGCCATATCAAAACGCGGGGTGACGGCCCAGGTTCCGTCAGGCCGCAGGTACCCCACTGCTGAATCTAGCTGCGCCCACGCACGGCCCAGCTCCGTGAAGTCGCCCACCAGCTCGTACTCCGGCGTGATGACCAACTCCCCCGCCGGATCGACGAAGCCCCAGCTCCGGCCCACCTGAACCGCAGCTCTGCCATACGAGAAGTCCCGCGCCTCATCAAAGGTGATGGGGATCACCTCCGCCCCCGCCGCGTCGACGTATCCCCACACCCGCCGCTCTTCGCTCCGGTTTGAGAGCAGGACCAGCGCAACGAAGCCTGCGAGCAGCAGCAAGCCCGCCCCCGCGATAATGACCGGCAGTCTCTTCATGAACAAAGCGTAGCAGAAAACGGGCCCACCGACCACGCTCGACTTGACACAGACCAAGGAATGATGTATTGTCAGTTATCTATGATATCACCATTGAATCAATTATGGACTAAAAGTGGTGCGCTAGGTATCTCAATTCACACAACAGAGGAGTTATCGTGAAGAAAACACTACGAATCGGCATCCTACTCCTGGCCCTTGCCGCAGCGGTGACGCTCCTGAGCTCCTGCGCGGAGGTGGGTAGCCCCGGGCCCATGCGATTGCGGCTCATCAACCATGGCGAGAACTCGGTGGTCAAGGTAACCCTTGACGGTACCGAGGTCCTGGATGAGGAGGGGCGCTCTATTGTCCTCCAACCGAGCGAGTACAAGGACCTGATCTACGACTTCGTGGTCCCCGACGGCGTCAAGAACAGCTTTGTGGCTACCGACAGCGAGGACGCAACCTATGAGGTGCTGAACGACCTGGAACGGTCGGTGGTATGCGACTTCTTTATGCCGGAGTACGAGCCAATCGAGTACGACTGGGCGTATCTGGAGCTCACGAACAACCTGAGTGAGGCTATCACCATCGTTGCGCTGGAATACAACACGAGCGATCCGGTCAGCGCCGCAACGCTTACCACCTATCTCAATGATGAGGACGATGAGACCAATCCGTTTAAGCTGGTCGATTTCAGCTACATTCAGATCTTTGGCCTTCCATTGAACGGCATCGAGCCGGGAGAGAGTTGGGAGATAGCGGCGTACAAGGTAAAGTCCGGTGGGACAACCACCTACGACGGCCTTCCGTGCTACGTCTACGTGTACCTGGAGGACTCGAAGACCTTTGTGCAGCTGTCAGGGACGGTGACCCTCGACACCAGTAACGACGCGCCCACTGAGAAGACCGCGGAATAGGGAGATGGAGACAATGACAAGAGTAGCAACAATCATACTTGGTGTGGCGACGCTGCTGGCATTCGCCTCGTGCGGAAGCCCCGTGGACGGGATATGGATTGGCACCGATGACGAGCAGGCCAACGAGTACTGGCTGGCCTTCAGCTCGGACTTCTACGATACGGAGACTAGCGACGGCCACTTTGAGTTCGTGACGCTCATTCCGGTGGAGGGCGAGCTTCCCGGAGTCTATGAGCTGGAAAGCTACTACTTCGGCGGCTACACGCTGGACACGGCCGCCGGTACGGTGACGCTGAACGCCGCGGTGGTAACCTACGGAGATACCACCAGCTCGATTGCCACGGACACGACCGACAACGTATACGCGACGATGGATGACCTCGTAAACGGCAACGCCTACGATCCTTCGTACCTCTACGCACCGGACAACGATGTGTTCAAGAAGTACAAGTGGGTCCTGACCGATGAGGTCTTCACGCTCCCGTACGAGCAGGACGGACAGACGCTCACCGTCACCTTGGACGACGGCACGGTGGTCATCTGCACCGCCAACCCCGAACGCACCCTGGAGATGCACCGCTCGCTTACCGCGATGGGCGAGTAGCTCACACCGCTACGCATCCTGCAGGGGGCGCCGACTATCCCGGTGCACCCTGCAGGAAATCTTCCATGGTCACGCCGACGATCTGTTCCGTCTCATATCGGCTTCGGCTGACCACCGTTAGCTTGCCGTTCGGGAACGTCTTGGGAAACCATGCGAACTCGAGCGGGCTGGTTGTGCCCAGCTTCACCTCAATGAAAGAGGTCGGGGTATCCACGAAGTCGAGCTCGTGGTCCTTGGACGCCCAGTGCGGCAGGAGCTCCGGCAGATCGTCGCCGCGGATTGCAGCGCGTCGAAACAACTCCTGCGCCACAGCCCACTCCAGCATCTCGCCCTGACGCTCGGCCGGCATTGTACGGAACTCAGCGGCGATCGTGTTGTTCGCAAGCCCGGCTTCACGGGCAAGCTTTGATTGACCCACCGGTGAGCCGCCGGATAGGAGATACGCGGGGACGATATCCTCAAGAGGCACGGCGCCCTGTGCCTGACGCGCGAACTCGGCGAAGGCGACCGGTGTGTAGATGTATGTGGTGCGACCAAGGCGGCCCTTTCTGCCAGGCAGCCGTTCGGCGCCGTGCCGCAGGTCGCCGGCCTGTGATCCCGTGGTAACCAAGAGGACCTGCTGCAGTTCGCCTTGATCGGCCAGTATCTTGACGGCGCTCTGCCAGTCCGTGATGGCCGTGATTTCATCTATGAAGAGCCGCCGAACAGCGGCGCCGCTTCGGTAGAGCGGAAGGAGCGTTCGGATCTGCTCCTGGAGATCCTCCGTGGTCCGAATCTCATCGCCATTCAGAAAGAACGCGGTTCCCGGACCGAACGAAGTGATCGTCTCCTTGATCATGCTCTGAAGCCACGTGCTCTTCCGGCAGCGAATCCAGGCCGAAGCTCCGGCGAAACACCACCCGTGCATGCTGGATCTGGTCCAGCTTCGGCAGCACCCCGTACTCCGCAACTCTCCCTTCGGAAAGCATCCGATTTGTCTGTAGTGTGGTCATCGACTCTCTCCAACGTCGTGAACGTTGGCAATTCATCTGTGAAACGTCATCAGTCGACAACGCCGCATGCGGCGAATGGTGCTGTCCTCTCGTATGCTGAGTCGCTACAATGGCTTATGCGAACGGATGGTGCAGACGGGATTGGGCTTGCCCTGAGCGGCGGCGCGGCGCGAGGCTTTGCCCATATTGGGGTGGTGAAGGTCCTTCAGGAGCACGAGGTTCCCATCCACCACGTGGCCGGGACCAGCGCCGGGTCCATCGTGGGCGCACTGCTGTGTTCGGGGTATGGCTGGAAAGAGATGGTGGAGGTCGCCCACTCGCTCAAATGGCCTGAGCTGGTAGCCCCAACGCTCTCCGGGATGGGCCTGGTACGCGCTGAGAAGCTCGAGCAGTTCATGGGTGATCTTCTGGGGGAGGGCATCTTTGAGGAGCTGAAGACGCCCTTCAAGGCGGTCGCCGTTGACGTTGCAAAGGAGATGGGCGCATCAACCGTGATCGGTGTTGACCTCAATGCGCAACGAGCGCACACCGCGCTGCCGGTCAGCCTACTTGACGTAACCTACCGGAGCTTTGCCGTTCTCCTTGATCGGACAAGTTATGACGGGCGCAATGACGCGGATCTCCTCATCCAACCGAGTTTGGAAGAGTTCAGTTACTACTACGACCTCACTGCCGCGGACGAGCTGATACATCGGGGCGAGGTCGCCGCAATAGAAGTGCTGGAGCAACTCGAGCGGCTCACGTAGCGCCCGTGTTCACATGGATGCCGCACTCCCGCGCGATCTGCGCGGTGCGGAGGACCGGCTTTGGCATTGGCCTACGGTGACATCCCCAGCGCGGCGGCGGAGGAATCAAGCGGCGCGGTGAAGTCCGCGGTAAGCGGGGTGATTGCAACCGACCGGCGGATTGCCACGGTGTGGATGTCGTCACCCGGATTGACCAGCCGCGGGTCATCGTCTATCCGGGTGGAACCGGCGCCGATGGGGCTTTGCGGAGTGGGCTCGTCGATCGCAAAGGTGAAGTAGTGCCGCCGGGTGAGCCGTGAGAGTACCTCAGGGGTGCCGGGTGGGCAGGGCGACGGAGCGTCGATCTTGAGCACGTCGAAGGGGAACGGCCGGGAATCCAAAAGACGGTCGCGACCCGCCGGCGCCGACGGTGGAGCGAGGCCTGAGAGCGTGCTGAGCAGCCGCTGTGCGTACCGCCGAACCACGCGTGTTGAGCCCTCCCAATCCACGTCGCCGTACTCGTAGTGGTGCTCTATGTCCACCTGTTGTGAGGCGGCGATCGCCGGCACCCCGTATGCGGCGGCCTGAAACGCCGCTCCCACCGTGCCTGAGATGGTGATATCGATCCCCAGGTTCTCCCCGTAGTTGACACCGGAGACCAGGATGTCCGGCCACCGGTCATGGAAGATGGTGTTCATCGCGTGCTGCACGGCCAGCGCCGGTGAGGCGTTGAGGTGATACGCCTCCAACCCGCCGGCATCCGGCAGCAGGTTCTCCATTTGGTGTAGCGAGTCGTTGAAGTCGCCAATCATGCTGCGCCCGCGCGAGGTCTGCTGCGTGGTAGGCGCAACCACCACTACCCGGCCCAGCCCCAGCACCGCACGGATAGCCGCAAGCAGGCCAGGCGAGTGGATGCCGTCGTCATTGGTCACAAAGATGAGCGGCTCCTCAAAGCCGCGAAATGTGTCTGTCATGTGAGATAGCCTCGCTATTTGGCCGTAGTGCACCGGGTCACGCGTCTGAGCGTTCGGTGGCCGGTTCATCCAGCATGGTATATGGCCGCCAATCAATGACGACCCTATCGTTCTCCAGCCGGAGGATTCCCTGAACGGTGGACAGTCCGAGGTCCACGATGAACGGCACTGAGTCCATTCACGGAGTATACCCGAGCCGGGCGGGAGAAGCCTACCGCACGAAGCGCTCGGTGATCCAGCCTGAGATCAGCTCGAGCGCCTCCGGCGACATGGTCACCTCAATCTGCTGGTACTCTTCTACGCCTCCGGTCCGTGCCGGTTGCAGTAGGTGGTTCAGTCCGGCAAGCTCCCGAACGGTGAAGTCGCGTGTAGGCGCGGCCCGGAGCGCTTCACGGATCTCTGGGATGTTCTGTTCTGCCGGCACCTGGCGGTCGAGCTCACCAATCACCGCCAGCACCGGGACCTGAATCTTGCGTAGCGCGTCCGCGGGGTCATATCTCAGGAAGAAGTCGAACCATGGCGAGAGCAGCGCTCCACGCTGCGCCTGGATCTGCTCTTCGTTCATCCCCAGCTCACGCTGGATGGCGGCGATTCGCTCGGCTGCTTCTTCGCGCGGGATATCAGAGAGCAGGATGTCGTACACTTCACGGTTCGCTTCGCCCATTCTATGGATGTACTCCTCAGGTGCCCCGGAAGCATGGAGGAGCGCCGCCGACTGCATCATGAGGAGCTCATCGCCGGGAACCCCCTCGCCGCCAAGCATGACGACGAACGCCGGATCTACGTCAATCGGGAGCGGGTCGGTCCCGGTAGGGGTCTCATGGACCCCGGCGGCGATCATCGCCGCGATCAAGGCGCCCTCGCTGTGGCCAATCAGTCCGGCGCGGGCGGCGTCCACGTACGGCTGGTCCATCAGGAATTGCAGTGCGTACGCGGCATCCCCTGCGAAGTCCCGCGAGGTGGCTTCGGCCACTGTCTCCGCGCCGCCGGACCCGCCCACGCCGCGGTCATCGTAGCGTAGTACCGCGATTCCCGACCGCGTCAGCGCGTCTGATAGTACCAGGAAGGGTTTGTGGCCAAAAAGCTCTTCATTACGATTCTGCTGTCCGCTGCCTGAGATGAGCACGGCGGCTGGGAATGGGCCCTCGCCCTCCGGATGCGTAATGGTTCCGGCAAGCTCAACGCCGGCATCCTGATTCATGAACGTCACGTCTACGGAGACGTACGGAAACGGCGGGCGTGGCTCTTGAGGCCGGTTTGCCGCGGGTGACAGGGTAAGGTCGAGCTCCATCCCCGCTTGCTTGAATGTGCCCACGATCTCCGTCGCGGGCTCACGCAACGTGCCGTCGTAACTTGCCCCAAGAGCGGTTATGGACAGCTCGAGTCGTCCCTGATCAAAGCTCACGCGGTCCACCGGTATCCCTGCAGCGCCTTGCGCGGGGCTGTCCATAGTCGCGGTCAGCCCGTCGTCTCCGCGGGTGATGTGGAACACCAGCGGAAGCTGCTGTCCGCTGACATCAAGCGCGCCCCGCCAATCTCCAACAATCTGGTCCATCGTATCCTCCTCCGCGGGCTGCGAGCGATCTACCGGTGAGCCGCCGGTGCCGCAGGCCATTATGAGAAGCGGTGCCGGCAGGATCAGCAGCGCAAGCGCGCTACGTAACCGGAGCAAGGTTCGAGTTTGTGTGTGGGTGTGGCAATGCGCGCCCATAGGGCCTCCGGTCTGTATACCCGCACCGGCGCGCCGTATTCAGTTTGATCGCCCATCAACGTTCAACGACTCGCGCGGAGGGTTCGGCACGCTTGAGGAGCTCCCACAATGAGAGCCCGGGCTCAAGGTCCGGTGCTGCGTTTAGGGCCAGCACCCAGAAGAAGTAGTGGTGCACGCCGTGGCCTTCAGGTGGCATGGGGCCGCCGTAGCCGCTCTTCCCAAAGTCGGTGGCGCCATTGGTCCCCTCGTCGGTGTCCTCAGAGAGCCCGCGTGTTGACGCCGGTAGATTGTAGAGCACCCAGTGGACAGAGCCGTAGCTCCCCGGGCTCACCAGCGGCGCATCCGGATCGTGACAGATCACCGCGAACGACTTCGTTCCCTCGGGCACGTCGTCCCAGGCGAGTGGCGGCGATCCACCGTGTCACCGAATCGTGGCTCACGTTTTGGCTCCGCGACGGAGAGTGGGGGCAATCGGTGCATGTGGTAGCGTCCCTGCAGCGAATCTCCGCCGCGACAATACGCGTCAAGGTGAGCGCCTCCGGTTGCCAGAATCTGCAACCGTTCGCCATGCTGATCGTAGAGGCCCTTCACGAGCTGCCGCCACAGGCGGTACTTGTGGACTTGGTCCGGAACAATCGCACGTACCGGGCGAATCTCCCGTCTGAGGATGAGCTCACGATGGTCAGGAATGTCCCAGCTGAGATACCCCGGCAATGATATCGTTCATCACCCGCTCAGGAGTCCACTGGGGCGCGGTGAAAGGATAGCGGTCCATACATGGCAATTGCCCAGTACAGCAGGCAGCTTCAGGTCGATGCAGGACGGGATGTTGTGATAGCCGGCGGAGCGTCAGCGTCTGCTGGATGAGGGGCACGCTCGCATCCGAACCGGGACAGACCCCGGCTACTACTCCGGGTCAACGCAGAAACCGCCTAATGCCGGGTCCCAGCGAAAACGAGCGGTGGCGCAGGTCTGGTAGTACTCGATGAATCCTATGAGGCGGCTGCGCAGGTCCTCCGAGATGTGGTGCTCCAGGTCGCACGCTTCGCGGTCGGCCGCCTCAGGCGTCAGTCCCAACACGGACTCAAGGAAATCACGGAGGACCTCATACCGCCTTCGCAGTTGCTCGCCCAGGCGAGTGCCGCTTTCCGTAAGCGTGATGACGTCATACGGCGCGTAATTCACCAATCCACGCCCTGAGAGGCTACGAAGCGCTGCAGTGACCGATCCCTTTTGTACCCCGAGCTCATCAGCGATATCCGTGACCCGTGCGGCGCCCTTGCGCTGCTGGATTGCGTGGATGGTCTTCACGTACATCTGCATGGTCGCACTGAGATCGCTCAGTGCCGCTACATCCGTCACTAAAATAGGATACGCCGCCGTGGTCCGGGTGTCAAACGCACAAACAATAGGTATGCTGCTTGACAAAGTCAGGTTATTCAGTAATAGTTAGATTAATCAAACATTATCACTCCGTCAGTGGAGACATGAATGAACCAGATACCCAACCGATCAACCATCGCCATCATCGGGAACCCCAACAGCGGCAAGACCACGGTCTTCAACGGGCTCACCGGGAGCAAACAGCAGATTGGCAACTGGCCCGGCGTAACGGTTGAGCGTAAGGAGGGGAGCTTCACGCCGCGCGGGATCCAGCGCGTCCTGATTGAGCCGTTCGCCGAAGGCGCAGACCACATCACCGGTGCAACCGCCACCGCCACGCTTGATGGGCCGCGCTCCATCCGCGTGGTCGACCTGCCCGGGATCTATTCGTTTTCCGCAAGCTCGCAGGATGAAGTAATCGCCCGTGATTACCTGCTCTCCGGCGAGCCGGACCTGGTGGTCAATGTGGTGGACGCCTCTAACATAGAGCGAAACCTGTTTCTCACGCTGCAGCTGATTGAGATGCGCGTTCCGGTTCTCGTGGTGCTCAACATGATAGACGTGGCGGAGAAGGACGGGATCTCGATAGACGTTGATCACCTCTCGAGCCACCTCGAGTGCCCCGTCGTTGCGGCCTCCGGCATCAGGCAGGCGGACATCGGACGCGTCAAAGAGTCCATCGTCCAGGCCGTACAGCGTCGGCAGGTATCAACCTTGCAGGTCTCCTACCCGGCACCGGTCGCACAGTCAATAGAGTCGCTCGCGCCGCGCACGGAATCGGTCTCCGTTCCGCTGGGGGCAGACCCGCGCTGGACCGCGCTCGCGCTCCTTGACGGCGACCCGTGGGTGCGAAAGCGCACGCTGGAGGCAACTGCCCTGACCGGTGAAGAACTGGACTCGATCATCGAGTCCACCCGTGAGCAGTTGGGAGAGGAGATCGACGTGGTGCTCGCTGACGCAAAATACGGCGTGATCCATGGCCTCTCCCGCCACGTCACCCGCAGCACACTTACTCGTGTGTCGCTGACTGAACGGCTGGACCGGATTGTGCTCAACCGGATAGCCGCGCTCCCCATCTTCTTTGGCGTGATGTACGCGGTCTTCTGGTTCACCATGTTTGTGGGTGGGGCGTTTATCGACTTCTTTGACATCCTCTTTGGCACCATCTTCGTGGATGGCCTTGGTAGCCTCATGAGCTCGATCGGCTCGCCTGAGTGGCTCGTCTCGCTGGTGGCAGGCGGTATCGGCTCGGGAATCCAGACCGTGGCCACCTTTGTGCCCATCATTTTCGCAATGTTTGTGGCACTATCCGTTCTGGAGGACTCAGGCTATATGGCACGGGCGGCCTATGTGATGGACCGGTTCATGCGCAGCATCGGCCTGCCCGGGCGATCATTCGTCCCCATGATGGTTGGGTTTGGGTGTACCGTTCCGGCGATCATGGCCACCCGCACGCTTGCCAGTCCCCGCGACCGCTTCATGACCAGCTTCATGTCACCCTTTATGTCTTGCGGCGCCAGGCTCCCGGTGTACGCGCTGTTCGCCGCGGCGTTCTTTGCGGGAAGCTCCGGGATGATCGTGTTCAGTCTCTACGTGGTGGGGATCGCGGTCGCCATCCTCACCGGCTTCGTGCTCAAGCACACGCTATTCCGGGGAACTGCGTCGCACTTTGTCATGGAGCTTCCGCCCTACCATGCGCCCAGAGTCCGGTTTGTGCTCTCACAGGCGTGGACCCGGCTCTGGGCGTTCGTCAAGCGGGCGGGCATCACCATCACGGTCATCGTCACTGTCCTCGCCTTCCTCAACAGTATCGGTACCGACGGATCGTTTGGGAACGAAGATCAGACGAACTCGGTGCTCTCCGGAATCGGACGGACCATCACGCCGGTCTTTGAGCCGATGGGCATTCAGCAGGAGAACTGGCCTGCGACCGTAGGTATCTTCACCGGCATCTTTGCGAAGGAAGTGGTGGTTGGCACCATTAGCGCGCTCTATGCCCAGGAGCAGGCGGCGGCGGAGGTCACCGAGTTCAACTTCTTCAACGGTATCCGCGAAGCGCTCCAGAGCATTCCGGATGCGTTCAGCGGGGCGGTAGAGGGGCTGACTGATCCGCTTGGCACAGGGATCGTGCGCGCGGATGAAGTCGAAATCGGCAAAGAAGTGGGTGTGGGCCCGGTTGTGTTCGCCCGGATGCGCGATCAGTTCACCCCGGCGGCGGCCTACGCGTATCTGTTGTTTGTGCTCCTCTACATTCCGTGCGTTGCCGCATTGGCTGCGGCTATCAGAGAGATGGGACCGGGGCTTGGTGGGCTCCTTGCGCTCTACACCGGAGTGGTGGCCTGGTCAGCGGCAACGCTCTTCTATCAGTTTGCCTCCGGTCCCGTCCTTCCAGCCGTGCTCATTGCATTTGGGCTCCTGGTTGGGCTGGTGGCGCTCCTCTGGGTGCTTGGGCGTACCGTCTACCGGCCGGCCGTATTTGCGGAGGACGCGTGAGACTACGCACCGTGGCTTCCGCGCTCAAGCGGATGCGGGCGGCGACGTTGACTCAGCTTGCCGCGGAGCTCGCTACAACGCCGCGCGAGCTCGAGCCGCTGCTTGCGTTCTGGGAGCACCGCGGGAACGTTCGCCGCTGCGCGAGCCCGCAGACGCGCGGCTGCGGCACCACCTGCAGAGCGTGTCCGTTGGGGCAGGGGCCGGTGTCGGCATCTTCCAGACCTGATCCCGTGGTCCTGGAGTGGACTGGCGAGTAGGGCTCTTTGCTGCTTGACGGATAGGCGCTTCCGCAATACAATTAGACAGTTGCTTAATCATTTATGTGGAGGACGGTTGTGAGTCAGCAGACCGGGAACGAGCCGGGGAGCGCAAGTCGGCGCAGCCCGGACATCTGTACCGAGCTCGGGATCACCTGTCAGTCGAGCGAAGGCGTGCTCCGCGAGTCGCTGATGGATGTCTCCGGGCTCTCTGAGCTTTTCCGCGCCCTTTCAGATGAGACGCGGACCAAGATCCTCTATCTGCTCTCGCAGCAGGAGCTTTGTGTCTGCGACCTGGCGCACCTGCTGGAGATCACCCTGCCGGCGGTCTCTCACCACCTGCGTCTGCTGAAAACCATGCGCTTGGTTCGCTCGCGCCGCGACGGCAAGCAGGTATTCTACAGCCTAAACGACGACCACGTGCTCGCGCTCATCCAGGTGGCGCGTGAGCACTACATAGACCAGAGGTAACCATGGGGCAGCCGACTGAGCTTGTGAAATACCGGATACAAGGTCTGGACTGTGCGAGCTGCGCAAACAACATAGAGGCTGCACTGCGGAAGCTGGAGGGGTTCGACGGCGCTACGGTGAGCTTCGCCACCGGCACCATCCTGATTCCGCCGGACCAACGCCATCGCGCGCAGGAGACGATCCAGCAGATCGAGCCCGAGGTCAGGATCGCCGACCGTGCGGGCGCCGGCACGGCGGCCGGCTTCGCCGCAGAGCGCCGGGCCGCGCTCTGGCGCGTGGGCCGAATAGTGCTTGCGATGCTTCTGACCGGCGCCGGCGTAGTGTTCCAGGAGGAGCTCGGTCAGACGCCGCTCTCCATCGCCGAGTACGCGGTGTTCCTCTCCGCGTACCTGTTGGTGGGCTGGCCGGTGCTTGCCGGTGCAGTGCGGAACATCGTGCGCGGGCGCGTCTTTGACGAGCTCTTCCTGATGACCGTTGCGACAGTCGGTGCAATTATCATCCACGAGCTCACCGAAGCCGTGGCGGTGATGCTCTTCTACTCGGTGGGCGAGTACGTCCAGGATCTGGCGGTGGGCAAATCCCGCCGTTCGATTAGCTCACTGATGGACCTGCGGCCGGACACCGCCCGGCTGGTCACCGGTGCGGCGACGGAGGATGTCGTCCCGGAGACCGTCCGGCCGGGAGCAATCATCGAGGTGCGACCGGGCGAGCGAGTCGCGCTCGACGGTGAGATTGTTCGGGGTGAAACCTCGATGGATACCTCCGCGCTCACCGGCGAGTCGGTGCCGCGGTCGGCCCGTGTTGGAGACGACGTGCTCTGCGGATTCGTCAACGGTGCGGCTACCATCCGCGTTCGCGTGATTCGGCCCTTCTCCGAGTCCTCGGTCTCACGAATCCTCGAGCTGGTGGAAGATGCCGCCTCCCGGAAGGCTCCCACTGAGCGGTTCATCTCTCGCATCGCGACGGTCTACACGCCGGTGGTTGTGGGACTTGCCGCGGTGGTCGCGTTTCTCCCGCCGCTGTTCGTAACCGGCGCCGCGCTTGGCGAGTGGGTCTACCGGGCGCTGGTGTTGCTCGTGATCTCCTGCCCGTGCGCGCTTGTGATCTCAATACCGCTGGGCTACTTTGGCGGAATTGGCGCGGCCTCGCGCAACGGCATACTGGTGAAGGGTGCGAACTACCTGGACGCGCTAACGGCGCTGTCCACCGTGGTGGTGGACAAGACCGGGACGCTTACGCATGGAACGTTTCGCGTGACCCGGACGGTGGGGCAGAACGGCTTCTCAGACAACGAGGGGCTACGGCTGGCCGCGCTCGCGGAGGCGCACTCAACACACCCAATCGCCCGGTCAATCAGAGACGCCGTTGACGGCGAGGTGGACGAATCGGCCGTGAGCGACGTGCGTGAGGAGAAGGGCTTTGGCGTAGTTGCCCGCGTGGGAGAGCGCACCGTGCTCGTCGGAAGTGACCGGCTGCTTGGCCGTGAGGGGATTGTCCATGCCGATGCAGGCAGCGATGCCACCGTAGTACACGTTGCGGTTGACGGCTCCTACGCCGGCTACATCGTCATCTCCGACGAGCTCAAGGAAGATGCCGCCGCGGCGATTGCGGAGCTCCATGCATTGGGAGTGGATCGCGTGGTCATGCTCACCGGCGACAACCGCACGGTCGCTCAAGAGACCGCAGAGCAGGTCGGCATTGACACCTACTTCGCGGAGCTCCTGCCTGAGGAGAAGGTGGCCAAAGTGGAAGAGCTCTCGGCGGCGTTGCCTGAAGGCAAGCGCCTGGCGTTCGTGGGTGACGGTATTAATGATGCGCCGGTGCTCATGCGGTCGGACATCGGGATTGCCATGGGTGCGCTGGGCTCAGATGCCGCAATCGAGGCGGCAGACGTGGTGCTGATGGACGACCGTGTTGACGGCGTACCGCGCGCGGTGCGGGTGGCCAACCGAACCCGGCAGATCGTATTGCAGAATATCGGACTGGTGCTGCTGGTCAAGGCAGTCTTTCTCACCCTTGGCGCGGTCGGCATCGCCACTATGTGGGAGGCGGTGATCGCGGACATGGGCACCTCGCTCCTGGCCGTCCTCAACGCCACCCGCGTGCTACGCGGAACGCCAAGGATCGCCGCCAGTCGCAAAACATTATCAACTTACTAATAATCGTGATAGACGTTCTTCAGCAGGCTACATGAAGAGAGTAGTCGGTGGGATAGCGGTGATTGCCGCAGTGTTGACGCTTGGCGCGTGCTTTGTTGACGGCGCTGTTGAGCCACTCGAAGGTGGGGAGACCGTCAACTTCGGGACGGTGGGGCCTGACGGTGAGACGCAGGACATGACCTTCACCATCCAGAACGTAGGGAACGCTACGCTGCAGCTGTTTGATACCGCCGGAGCGTACGTGGAGATTGAGGCTGACAACAGCGGCGCCAATAACCCGTATCAGGCAACCATAGAGATCCGCAGCGATGATCCACAGAACCCCAGCTTTGAGCTGACCCTGAGCGCCGAGTCGTCCGCGCAGTAGTGCGCGCACCCGCGCGGATCAGTCAGGCTCCCCGGTGAATGGCAGCTGTTCGTACCGGCACGGGTCCTCAACAACGCGCGGGTCGTGCTGTTCAACCAGCACGGTCCGCAGCCGCTCGGCGAGCTCGCGCTTTTTCTCCGCGTAGGCGGGCTCGCCTGCGAGGTTCCGCATATGGTCCGGGTCAGACCGTAGATCGTAGAGCTCCTCACCCGGACGCTTGCCAAACCCGAGCTGGAAGAGCGGCTGCACCGCCGCCTCACTCCGGTGGAGGACCATGAACGCTTTGGTCGGGCTCGAGTCAAGGTCGCTAAGGGTTGCGAACGTATTGTGGGTGAGTTCATCTTCACTGTGCTCGGTGGTACCGTCCTCAGCCAGACCGCGCGGGTCTCCCATTGGCCAGCGGTCGGGCGCATAGTTGCGGATGTAGAGGTACTCGTGCGTTCGGATTGCCCGCTGAGGGTAGGGGAGGTTCCCTGCTCGCGCGGTGGCCAAGTGGCGCTCACGGCCAATGACCGCGTAGTCGCGGGCCGGATCAACGCGGCCGGAGTCGGTGCTCTCCAGAACCGGAATGAGGCTGCTTGCGGTCATCGTCTCCGGGACCGGCACGCCGGCCGCCTCCAGGAAGGTCGGCCCCAGATCCATCAGGTTCACCATGTCATTCACCACCCGGCCGCCGGTTATGTGCCCCGGCCATCGAACCGCGAGAGCCACCTCTGACCCCAGGTCATAGAGGTTGCACTTGCCCCGCGGAATACCGGGAATCCCGTGGTCACCGCTGACCACCAGTAGCGTGTTCTCCAGCTCGCCGCGGCGTTCGAGCTCGTCCACGAGCACGCCCAGCCCGGCATCCACCGCCTGGCACTCGCCAAGATAATCACAGACATCCTCGCGTACCGCGGGCACATCCGGCAGATAGGCCGGGAGTCTGCCCTGAAGCGCGTTGGGGTCCAGTCCCCAGATCGCCCTTCCGGAGCCCCGTTCCCACTCGCGGTGCGTATTGACCGGGCCCCACCAGTAACAGAACGGCGCGTCCTCCGGCCTGGCGTCAAGGAATGCGCGGAAGTTCTCCCGCGTCTCCTCCAGAAGGTGGCGCTTGGCCCCTTCTATGCCAAGCTCATCCGCGTGTGCGGTCACCCATTGTGAGAACTGCCGGTAGTTGTCCCCGGCAGGCTCGTACCTCGTGCGCTCGGCACCGTACGGCGCATTCAACGTCCGTCCGGGCGCCCAGACCTTGTACGTGTAGCCGATATGGTATCCGGCTTTCTCAAGCTCCAACGGATAGGTCGGGATCGACTCGTCCCACCGCGCTCCCTGGAGGATCGCCCCCATACCGGTCTGCCAGAAGTACTGCCCGGCGAGGATCGAGCTGCGGCACGGCGTGCAGCTGGGCGCGGGCACCACGGCGTTGGCGAACAGTACGCCGTCACTCGCCACACGATCGAAGTTCGGCGTACTGATGAGCTCGTTGATGCAACCTAAACCCTCATGCGCGGCATAGGCGCTCGCATAGCGCCCCCAGTCGTCGGCAAAGGCAAATACGATGTTCGGTCGATCCATAGCACGCTCCTGGTTGACTCAATCCTATCACACCCGGGCTGCGGCCGAACAGGTCGACGCTCGGTCGCGCGGCGCGCGCCACCCCATAGACCAAATTGTTCATTCCCCTCCCCCGCTGCGTGTCGTACCGTGTAGCTGGGAGGAGATGTGGCCGTACACAACAAAGAGATCGCGGAGAGTCTGAACCACGTTGCGGATCTGCTGGAGATCCAGGGTGCCAACGAGTTTCGGGTGCGTTCGTACCGGAACGCCGCCCGCACGGTGGGAGACCTCTCCGCGAGCGTTGCGGAGATGGTGGTCCAGGGAGAAGACATCTCTGAGCTCCCTGACATCGGCTCGAGCATGGTGGAGAAGGTCAGAGAGATTGTCGCCACCGGCAAGCTACAGCAGCTCGAAGAGCTCAAATCGGAGGTCTCACCCGATCTTCCTGGGCTTATGAAGATCGCAGACCTGGGGCCAAAGCGAGTAGGTAGGCTCAATCAGGAGCTTGGCGTCCGGACGCCTGAAGATCTCAAGCACGCGGCCGAGCAGGGCGAGATCGAGCAGATCGAAGGCTTTGGGAAGAAGACCCAGGAGAAGATCAAAGAGGGCGCCAAGCGCGCGATTGAGGGCGGTGGAGAGGGCCGGATCAAGCTCTCCGTTGCTGAGGAGCTCACCGCCCCGCTCATCGAATATCTCTCTGGGCTCGAGGGTGTCAACCGCGTGGCTGCTGCCGGAAGCTACCGTCGTCGCAAGGAGACCGTAGGGGATATCGACATCCTAGTGACCTGCGCGGACAGCGCGCCGGTGATGGACGCCTTTGCCGAGTTCGAGGATGCTGATGAGGTGCTTTCAAAGGGTGAGACTCGCTCCTCGGTCCGGCTGCGCATGGGCCTCCAGGTAGATCTGCGCGTCGTGGAGGACCGAAGCTATGGTGCGGCGCTTTACTACTTCACCGGCTCCAAGGCGCACAACCTGACCGCCCGTGGAATCGCGGTTGACAGAGGCTTGAAGATCAACGAGTACGGCGTCTTCCGCGGTGACGAGCAGATCGCAGGAGAGAATGAAGAAGACGTCCTTGCCACCATCGACCTTCCCTACATCCCGCCTGAGCTGCGCGAGAACAGAGGTGAGATAGAGGCGGCGCAGAGCGGTGAGCTGCCGACGCTCGTAGAGCTCTCCGATATCCGCGGCGATTTTCAGAGCCACACCGATTGGTCTGACGGCAAATACCCCATGGAGGAGATGGCCCGCGCCGCCAAGGAGCGCGGGTACGAGTACTTCTGTATAACCGACCACTCCAAGCGCGTCACCATGGCCGGCGGCCTGGATGAGGACGATGTGCGCAGACAGATGGATCGGGTGGACAAGATCAATGACGAGCTCGATGGTTTTCTGCTGCTCAAGGCGATCGAGGTAAATATCCTCCAGGACGGCAGCCTTGATCTCCCTGACCAGCTGCTTTCGCAGCTGGACATTGTGATCTGCTCGGTCCACTATCATCAGGATCTTTCTGAAGAGAAGCAGACCGAACGGATCCTGCGCGCCATGGAGAGCCCCAACTTTCATATCCTGGCGCATCCCACCGGCCGCATCATTGGTGAGCGGGATCCCTATCCACTGGATCTGGACCGGGTTCTCACGGCGATGAAGGAGAAGGGCGCCTTCATTGAGATCAACGCCCAGCCGGACCGGTTGGACGTAACCGACGTCCAGGCCAAGCGCGCCAAGGAGCGTGGCGTCAAAGTCGCAATCTCCACCGATGCTCATAGTATTAACAGCCTCGATTTCATGAAGTATGGTGTGTACAACGCGCGGCGCGGGTGGCTCGAAGCCCACGACGTGATCAACACCCGGACCTGGACGCAGCTTCAGAAGATGCTCCCGTCCTGATCAAGGAGACCAGATGCCGGAGAACCCCTACATGAGGAATCCGGAAACCTCCTTTGTGGAGGTTTCCGAGCTCTCTCGCGATCAAGCGCGGAAGCAGGTGGACCAGCTTCGCGAGGCGATCGACTTTCACGACTACCGCTACTATGTGAAGGCGGACCCGGTTATCGCGGATGAGGGATATGACCGCCTGTTCCGTCGACTCAAAGCGCTGGAAGCAGCATTCCCCGAGCTGCAATCGGATACCTCTCCCACCATGCGCGTCGGCGCTCCGCCGCTGGAGGTGCTTCAGAGCGTTGAGCACGTGCGCCCCATGCTGAGCCTGGAGTCCGCATACGAGCGGGATGAAGTAGCGGCGTTCTACGACTTTCTGAAGCGAGAGCTTGGCGAGGATCGACTTGCGTTCCACGTGGAGCCCAAGCTGGATGGGATCTCGGTTGAAGTGGTGTACCAGAATGGGACCTTTGTGCGCGGGTCTACCCGCGGTGACGGTGTCACGGGAGAAGACATCTCGCGCAACTTGAAGACCATCAATTCGCTTCCTCTCCGGCTCCAGGGAGCGCCCCCAGACTTCCTCGCGCTCCGCGGCGAGGTCCTCATGCACAAGAGCGACTTCCAGCAGATGAACCGACGTCGCGTCCAGAACAACGAGCGTCCGCTTGCCAACCCGCGTAACGCTGCGGCCGGTACCGTCCGTCAGCTCGACCCCAACAATGTCGCGGACAAGCCACTTGATGTGTACTTCTACGAGCTCCTGGACTCCAGCGGTGAAGCGTTCCAGACCCACGAGCAGATGATGCGAGCGTTGCCCGAGTGGGGGTTCAAGCCGGTGCCCCGAGTCAGGGTGTGCGCCACGGTTGAAGAGATCGAGCAGTACCGTGAGGAGCTTCTCTCGGAGCGCGAGGAGATCGACTTCGAGGCCGACGGCATTGTCATCAAGCTCAACGATCGGCCGGCACGTGAGGAGGTTGGTACCCGTCAGCGCAATCCGCGGTGGGCGCTCGCGTGGAAGTTCCCGGCCCGGAAAGAGGTGACGCTGCTCCGCGACATCGTGGTGCAGGTGGGCCGAACGGGCACGCTTACCCCGGTGGCCCTGCTGGATCCGGTGGAGATTGGCGGCGTGACGGTAAGCCGTGCAACGCTTCATAACGAAGGATTAGTGCATGAGAAGGACCTGCGCCCGGGAGACCGGGTTCGCGTTCAGCGTGCCGGCGATGTCATCCCGCAGGTGATCGAGCGTGTTGAAGCGGGGAAGAACCGGCCGGCGGAGAAGTTTCATCTTCCTGAAACGTGCCCGGTGTGCGGTACGGCGGTCAGACGCGAGGGCGCCTACGTGATCTGCCCAAACGGCCTCGCCTGCCGCGCACAGCTCGAGGGGCACGTGGTGCACTATGCCTCCCGGGCGGCGCTCGACATCGAGACGCTCGGAGAGAAGAACGCGAAGCAGCTAATTGAGCGCGGACTGGTGAAGACGTTAGCGGACATCTATGACCTCAGCGTCGAGGACCTGGAGCAGCTCGAGGGCTTTGCCCAGAAGTCGGCACGGAAACTTCACTCGGAGATCCAGGGAACCAAGGAGCCGCGGCTGGACCGCTTTCTCTACGCGCTCGGAATCCGTCAGGTCGGCGAGCACGTGGCACGGGTGCTTGCGCAGAGCTTTGGTAGCCTGGAGAATGTCAGGCAGGCCGAGGTGGAGGATCTGTCGGCGGTGCATGAGATTGGTGATGAGATCGCGGACAGCGTGTACGACTTCTTCCACCGCCAGGAAAACGTGGAGAATCTGGACCGAATCCTCTCCGCGGGCGTCGCGCCCAAGCTAATGCCAAAGCGCGACCAGCAGCCGCTTCAGGGCGCCACCATCGTCTTCACCGGGGACCTCGAGAGCTACACACGGAGCGAGGCGAAGGAGAAGGTGGAAGCACTGGGCGCACGGGCAACCTCGAGTGTTAGCGGCAACACCGACTACGTCGTCGTTGGCGCAAGTCCCGGAAGCAAGCTGGATCAGGCGCGCAAGCGTGGTAACGTCACCATCCTTGACGAGCAGCAGTTCAAGGAGCTGATTGGGGAGGCGTGAGCCGATGAAGGATCTTCAGGCTGTCTTCTTTGATCTCCACGGTACGCTCACGGTTCCCGGGCAATACGACGCCGACGGTCCTGCATGGTCGGACAACGCCATCCGCTGTTTCGCGAAGCTCGGGGTTGACACCACGACAATCGATCCCGCGACCGTGTGCGACGAGCTCTGGGACGGAACCAGGTACACCGCCGCCGCGGACGGCACCGCATTCGAGCATCGGCTGGCGTCCTACCTCAACCGGAAGGTTGGGTCTGCCTTCACCCGGGCTGATCTGAGCAGCGCTGCAGATGCCATCTGTGCCTACTGGCAGGGATTCTTCACCGTGGATCCCGCCGCCGGGCCGGTGATCCGTGAGCTATGCGAACGGCTCCGGGTGGGGCTCATCAGCAATTTCGATCATCCGCCACACGTCCATCGGCTCCTTCGTGAGGCCGGGTTGGCCGAGCTCTTTGGCGTGATTGTCATCTCAGGCGACGTAGGGGTGGAGAAGCCCGAACCACAGATCATGTATCTGGCCTGCGAGCGGCTTGGGGTCGACGCGGAGAGGAGCACATATGTGGGGGACTCCTACGTTGACTACCAGGCGGCGACCGCCGCTGGGATGCGCTTCTTCTGGTTGCGACGTCCTGAAGCGGACGCCGCGGATCACGCGGGAGGCGACGACCGCTTCGCCCGGACCGATGCTGAGCTCCACCGCCGCGCCGAGTCGGGGGAGATCACGATACTGCGATCGCTTGAAGAGCTGGTGGTGGGGTAGCGCCCCGCCGGCTACGACACCATCTCCAGTGACAGATGCGGGACTCGGTTGAGGTAGCGGACATGGATCTGCTCGCCGGGCTCCAGGTCAAGCCGGGTTATCGCGGTGTTGAAGTGGTAGAAGGTGAGGTTTGCGCCGGGGAGGCGGCCAAAGATCGCCTTGAGGAGCGCCTCCATGAACCCGGCGTGGCTCACAATTGCAATTGGGCCGGCAACCTCCTCATCCACCCAGCGCCACAATTGCTTGGAGACTCTGATGGCGCGCCCCTGGCAGGTGGGCCAGTCCTCTTCGCCACGCGCGGGGTCCCACCAGCCTGCATCATGCACACTGTCCGGAACAATCACGCTGGGGAACTCACTCTGGATCCGCGAGCGGGTGAGTCCGGGGTATCCCACCACGCCGCGTCCGTCGCGATGCTCCAGGAAGATACCGCCGCTCTCGTGAATATCCACCCAGATCTCAGGCTGTACGTTGATCGCCGACCCTATGGCTGTGGCGGTCTGGAGTGACCGGTGCATCGCACTGCAGTAGAGCCGGACGATGCCGTACCCCCGCTCACTGTGCGCGTGGGTGTCCTCAGGATCGCGCCCGCGGTCCTGTTCAGGGTGAGGCTCGCCGGCTAGATGCTGCGCGATCCGGGCGGCCTGGCGATGGCCCAGCTTTGTAAGCGGCGGATCGCAGACGCGGTCCGTTGGATCTACTAGTGCGTTGTTGGCCGATTGGGCGTGACGGATGATGTAGAGCTCCATGGTTCCTCGCAGGTAGCATCATCCATTGGTTGTGTGAGGATTTCAAGAGCGTGAGAGCGCCCGGCGAAGCGTGCCTCACCGCGGCAGACGTCGGTTGCGGTTCCGGTGCCGATGAAAATGGTGTCGTATTGGTTCCCGTGGTTGATCTGTCGCAGGTCGTACCGTAGACTGACGCTCAGTGGCAGCTCGCACACGACGCTCATTCATCCTACTCGGCGTGGCGGCGACGGTGATTGTCGTGGTCGCGCTTGTCGTCTTTCGTCCCGTCGCCGTACGAATTCGGCTCTCAGACTCGGCGCCGCTCTCCGCGTCGCTTACCGTGCGCACACAACGTCCGGTGAGCCTCCGCGTCACGGTCGCCGGCCTGGATGATCGTTCGGATCTGAACGGCGAGGAGCTCGTGATTGAGCGCACCGAACCCGCGCGCAGACACAGTATCCCGCTCCTCGGACTCTACCCGAATCACCGGAACACGATCATTGTCTCCGCAGAGGCGTCCAACGGGTCGGTCCGGAAAATCCGTCGCACGGTACACACAAAGCCGCTTCCGGACTTCTACCCAGACATCGACGTTACCCGGCATCTGCCCGAGCGAATCGCCCCCGGTGTGACCTTCATGATCCTCGGTCACTACGACGACGACCAAGACTACCACGCGTTACCGTCGGCGATCGACAGCCACGGCCACGTACGCTGGTTCTACAACGGAGACGTGGGGCACGTGCTGCGTCGGCTCCCAAACGGCAACCTCCTCATCGCCGAAGAGGACGATCTTGTTGAGATAGACATGCTCGGCGAGCCGACAGGCCGGCGCTGGTCTGTTCAAAGCGGATTCCATCACGATGCACTGATGCTGCCGGACGGTGACCTCCTCGCGCTCACGAGCGCACCCGATTCGTTCGACGACGGGCTCGTTGAGATCGACGGCTCGACCGGGAGGATCGTGCGCGCATGGGACTACCGCAGGATCCTCGATCCCGACCGGCCGCCGCAGCCGATTAACCTCGAACCGATCGACTGGCTGCACCTGAACGCGGTGGAGTACGACCACCACCACGACGCGATCATCGTCTCCGGACGCGACCAGAGCGCGGTGGTCAGCACCGACCGGATAAGCGGGCGTCTCCGGTGGATACTCGGAAACCACGAGCACTGGAGCGAGGAGTTCCAGCCGTTCCTGCTCGAACCCGTTGGACGCGACTTCGAGTGGCAGTGGGGCCAGCACGCGCCGATGGTTCATCCACGGACCCCGAATCGGGTGCTCGTCTACGACAACGGCAACAAGCGTTCGTACGACGCCCCGCTCGAGGCGGTAGACAACTACTCCCGCGCGGTCGAGTATGAGATAGATCCAGAGGCGATGGAGGTGCGCCGGCTGTGGGAGTACGGCCGCGAGTTCGGCTGGGAGCTCTACACGCCGTTTATTGGCGACGCGGACTACCTGGCCAACGGCAACCGTCTTGTGACCTTTGGAGGGATAACGCGAACGCTCGCCGGCGAGCCCACCGAGCTCTTCGACTATGAAGCGGGGTCGGTTCGCCCCATGAAGATCTCAGCGCGGATTGTGGAGGTGAGCGACGCGGCGCCCGCGCGTGAGATTCTCACCATATCGATCAGCGATCCGGACACATCGAGCTACCGCGGATACCGGGTTTACCGTGCGGTGCGGATGGGCTTGTATCCGGAACTCTCTGATGGTTAACGGTCTTTGAACGGCCATCTTGGCAGATTGGCGTGATTAAGGAGAAGCACAGCAATGAACCAAAAACTACCGAGCGAGGCTGAGTGCAAGCGCGCGAGCTCACTTCTTGACGAGCTCACTGAGCCCGCCTTCGCGTACGCACACCGCAAACGGCTTATCGCCCGTCCCTTCGCACGATTCCGGGACACCGAGGAGTGGTGGGACGGCTTCCCTGAGGAGTGGGAGGAGCACGCGTTAGGCATGCTCGCCGCCGGCGCGGTCTTTGCCCGGCCGGACCGGGTCGCGGCGTTCCTTCGCGGCACGAAGACGAACCTTCGCCGGGAGGTGGCAACCCTCGCACGCCGGTGGCGCACCCGGCCGTGGGTGTGGGCTTTCTTCAGCGTGGCGGAGGAGCTTGGGGATCGGCGACTTCGCGTGCGGCCGATCGGAGCTCCACCGTCCACCTGGAGCGAGACCCACGGGTGGCGGGAGATGCTGCTCTACTCGCGCGTCGTGACGGACAACTACCGGCGCGGATCGAATCTCTTCTTCGGCCTGTTGGTAGACATCGGCCCGGCATTCGCGACCTACGGCGCGCTGATTCCGTTCCGCGGTCTTGACGAGGCCGACGCGCTGTTCATGGCGGATGTCGTGGCGCATGTCGGAGACGCTCCGGGGTCCGTACCGCTGCTTGGTGAGACGGATTCCGACGCGCCGGTGAGCGACACCGCCGCGGGCGACCCGTTCCCCTTCCTTGCGATGCTCCGTCTGAGCGAGACACCGCCGGTGCGCACGCCGCAGGGTCCGCCCGGACGATACGCGTCCTGGGTGGATCTCCCGGAAGACGCGGATGCGTGGTCGGAGTCGGCGTGGCGAGAGTCGACCCGCGCGGCCGGCGAAGAACTTGCCGGCGCGGTATACGACGAAGTGGGGGCCGGCATCACGATTGGCGAAGGTTCTCCGATGTACGACCCGATGATCTATCTGGCCCGCGACAGCGGTCGGGCCTTTCTGGAGGCAAGGACGCGAACCGCCTACGACCGCGGCCGCAACGCAGCCGGGCGGATTGTCGGCTTCCCTGAAGAGCCGGATGTGGCCACCGGGATCATCGTTCTCACCGCGGCGTCGCACATACTGGGGCTCGGCGAGACGCTCCAGGACGAGTGCGACGTGCTGCGTTTGCGATTCGAGGAGGAGCTCGTGGGTTCGGGGCAACCGGATGTGGATCCCAGTGAAGAGACCGACGACGCGCTGCCGTCGAGCATCGAGGAGGTACAGGCAATCGCCGATCGTCTGATCCACAACCACAACGAGCGCAGGCACGAGACGAGCGAGACGATCGCGGCTGCGCTCGGGGTGGATCCCGCGGTGGTGGATAACGTGCGCGGGCAGCTTGAAAACACGTTCTCCCGGATGGACGAGCGTACCGGCGATGCGCCGGGTGTTGATCGCTTCGGGCTCTCGCCGCGCGCCTTTGCACGGCTCCTGCGTCCGGCACCGCCCGACGTGAAGGGCGTGTTCAGGCTGCGAAAGCCCGATGAGCTGAACAGCGCGCAGCAACTCATCGCTGAGGCTCCCGTGCACCGTGGCGTCAGTTGGCTTCTCGAGCACGCGCTGAGCGACGCGGGGCTCGGTGCGACGAAGGCCGGATACATTTCGCCTCAGCTGGTGAGGCACGCCCACGAGATTCGAATCGTCGCGTCGCCGGTAGACTTTGTTCCCAACCTCACAAGCCGTGAGCATTCGGAG
>CAYTGY010000007.1:0-32278 GCA_964437265.1 uncultured Spirochaetaceae bacterium
GGTTATCTGGGTCACCGGTGTCGGTATAGTCATAGGGCACATCGTACCCTGTGTAGAACAGGTGATACTGACCGCCATAGTGAACCACCGACGGTGTCTCCGTACCATGGGAATCCCATGCATCCGGGTCGGACGCCCGTTCAAAAACCGGGTCTCCGTTGTTGCCGATATCCCATACTAAGCCGTCAGAGGAGGTGAAGCGGTACAGCTTGACAACGCCGTCCCAGTTTCTGTCCGAGGAGGCGTACATAATGAACTGATCATTCTCCTTGAACACATGAGGATCATTCCAGTGAGACCCGCCAAAATGATCATCGTTCTGGAAAAGGACCCCCCTTTCATCCGGGCGTATGGGGTAATCCGGATAACTTGCCATTGGAGTGTTGCATGAAGTTACTACCATGGTTGGTAGCAGCAGTATGATGAACCGTCTCATACTCAGGAGTTTACCTCATTTTCTGTTTTCCGCCGGCCCTTGGCGGTCACAATAGTCTTCGCCGATAGATGGGACTCAGCGGCTCAAGGAACTCTTCCCGGAGGATTTCCCCAGGATGGGTTGGTTCTCTCACTTCAACGTCCTCGGGTCCACCCTCGGCCCAGGTGAGACAGACCCGATACTGTTGATTAACCCGGATGCTATGTTGACCGGCTCTAGGCGATTACCCGGTGGAATGCGAAGATCCTCCAGACGCTGGCATGTCATGCATGCTATCTCAATACAAGTACGTCTACCAGAATCCCCTCGACGGTAAGGTTCGTGACGGTTCACGTCCTTCCTTCGGCCTCTATCGTCATCCTGGTACCGTTGTTGACGCTGATGTTCTTCCTCTATGCAACGGCGGTATTCGGTGCATCAGCTCACGCCGCGGATCAACGGAAGCTGGAGTGCAATCAGAATGGCCGCGGTCACAGCCGGTTGGAGCGAGGTCGGGACGGTCAGACCCATGATCACAAACAACAGGATAGGCGCCGGCTATTGACTACCGGTGCATACACGCAGAGCTACAGTTTGATATTGTTCAACGGATTCCCGCCGTTGAAGACCTATGTTCTGCAGTGACCACGCGGCTTGTCTTGCGGTCCATCGGTCTCCGGTTAACAGTCACACATCTGACTCTACGCCTCTTCGCCGGGTTGTTCCGCCGAGTCACAACACCGGTGCTCGGGGCCTTCCCCGTGACACTCCCGGATCTGCTCGGGAGTGCACTCTTCCGGCTTTCCTTTGAGACGATCCGGTTTCTCGCAGCAGCATTCGTCCCTGTCTTTCCGTGGCATCATGCCACCTCCCGTGAAATGATATATCCAATTTCATAAGCAGCTGCTTATGGTATAGGCAAAAGAGAAACTACGTGTGGACGCTCGCGGCTTTAGGAAACCTGAGGCGCCCCACATCACCGAGCGCCGTCATAACCTGGTCAAATCGGGCCGCGTTGACCCGGTAGTGGACCATCGTCCCCTCCTTGTCCGCGCTGACCAGACCGGCTCGCCTGAGCACCGCGAGGTGCTGCGAGACCGCAGGCTGGCTGATATCCAGCCGTATCGTAAGCGCCCGCACACAATAGTGGTGCGACTGGAGAAGCTCGACGATCTTGAGTCGTGAAGGCGCCGCGAGCGCCCTCAGGGCTTCTGCCAGCTCTGCCGCTTCCATAAGAATCTACTTATAGACTATCCTGCCGGAGATGTTCGGTCAAGAGGGGACGGAGCGAAAGTCGGTCGGTCTACTCGGGGGCGTCAGCGGTGGTCTTGTTGAAATACTCGATGGCACGGCCGAGCTCGGAAACGCAGATCTCAGCATAGCGCTCTGCGAGCACAATGATGGTGTCCTGACGGAGTAGATTGTCTCGCTTCAGCAGGATCGGGAAGATGCTGTGCGTCGACAGGATGAGCTGATACTTCTTGGAGAGTTTGCCGACCACCTCCCCCCAGAAGATGGATTGCCCCGCTATTCCGATGTGGTTGTCCACCTCGTCGAGGAGCAATGTCGGGCGTTCATCGCGGCGGAGCTTGTATGTAAGGAACCGGGATTCGATGTAGTCGATGAGCTCGTTCACGAGCCCGATCCGTTTCTCGCCGGTGGACCGCAGATGGGCGTGCGACTCGAGGAAGTCGGCTCCGACAAAGGACTCCTCTGAGTCGCGGTAGCAGTCCTGATAGAAGACGGGCTGCTCGTCACGCTCCACGGTTGCCTGATACGACAGTGGCTGTGGCTCACGCCCATCGGACCACCCGCCTTCGCCGCACCCGCTCAAGGCGGCTAGGGTCTTGAGAATCGTGGTCTTGCCCGAGCCGTTCGGACCGTAGAGCACGTTGATCCGGTCGTTGAAGACAAGACGTTGTCTGCCGATGCCTTTGAGTCGTACCGGATAGCCGGAGTGAAAGACAACTGATGTGATCACTATTGCTCCTCGATCACGCTAAGCCCGAATCGGCCCACTGAGTCCAGTCGGTCAGCTCATCGAGGGTGCTCCGGTGGGCGCCTTTCGCGAGATCACCCGCGAGCCTCAGCCCGTTGTAGCTTCGTTCGGTTCCGTAAGGTGCGTCGCTCAAGATAAACAGCGTGTTGATAGTGTCATTCTCCCTTTGCCGGCACTAGGTCCGCCCCGGCCGCCTTCCATTCGGCCACGCCGACAGGAAGTCGGGTTGCCGATAATCCTTCTTCTTCCAGGAACTGCACGGCCTCGTGCGAGAGCACGCAGTATCGCCCTCGGCAGTAGGCGAACACCGGCTTGTTGCGAGACAAGGTGCTCACACCCTCACGGAGGCGCTCCAGAGAGATGGATATGGCGCCGGGTACGTGTCCGGCCGCGTACTCCTCTTCGGGTCGCACGTCGATCAGGACGGCCTCGCCGCTTTCGATCCGGCGGACAAGCTCATCGTAGTCAAGGGTCTCAGTATCCTCACTCTGCTCGAACAGCTCTTCGGACGCGCACTTGACTACCGCCAGCTCATGGGCTGCGATGTCAGCGGCCGAGCTCCAGAGCGAGATCGCCATCGGTGTCGCCGAGTAGTACACGCGCCTACCGACTTTTGTGTGCTCGACGAGTCGCGACCGTTTGAGTACCTGCAGATGATGCGACACGGTGCTGATCCCCAGATCGAGCATTTCCGCCAGAGTGTATACACTGCGCTTGCACTGGCAGAGCAGCTCCAGAAGCTCGAGCCGGTGCGGCTCACCGAGGGCGGTGAGGACACCTGCAATCTCCTCGTATACGACATGCTTGAACTGTGAGTCGTTCATTCTATGCTCCAATAATGATTGGAGCATGGCTGGTTCGCCTTGTCAAGCCGGCATCAGGAAGCCTTAGCCGGCCTGAATCGCACCGCCCACCTGCCCCGCGCAGCGCCGCGCCACTGCGTGAGCCCGCTCGGCTTGTTCGGCGGGTGATGTGAGGCCGTCAAGAAGCGCTGCAATCCATCCGGCGACGAACGCGTCGCCTAGACCCGTGGTTTCAATCGGGTGAACGCTCTCGCCGTGATGCCGTGCTACCGGCTCCGCCCTTCCCCCGTGGAGTCGGTAGACCGTCGCGCCGGCCGGCGGCTCCTTGCGGATCAGTGTTACCGACCCCCGTTGCACCGCGGAGGCAACCGAGTCACCGCCGCCGAGTGGAGCAAGCTCTTCCGCGGAGGCAAAGACCGTGACCCGCGTACCCGCCACGGCGAGGGTCCGAAGCACGGAGAGAAGCTGGTCTGCGTAGCCGCCGGTGACCGCCGGATGGGCAAGGTCCAGCAGCAGTGAGGCGCCGGTTTGGGCGAGCCGATCGGTCCGCCCAGACAGTGGGCTGTGGAAGAAGGACGGTAGAGCGTAGCCGTCAAGATAGAGCAATGCCGTCCCGGGGAGGTCGCGCAGAACGTTGTTCCAGAACGCAGGGAGAAGAACCGGCGGCGGTGATACCAGGCATCCGGGCCGGTCGTCTGCATACGGCTCGTACCAGGTCACACTTACTCCGGTCGGTGCCGCGGTGGTCACCTCAAGGCGCTGTTCCGCCGCTTCGCCGCGAACGCCGTTGCGCAGCAGCGAACGATACCGTGCGGCGAGCACATCGTCACCAACGGCACCGTGGAGTGTGGATGCGTGTCCCAGGTCGGCGAGAATGCGCGCGGCGTTGCCGGCCGCACCGCCGGCCCGGAGCGTTACCCCCGGGTCGGTCCCGTCTTGGAGTCCAGGCTTCACATCCGCGAGAATGCCCTCTATCTCTTGGTATGAGCGATGAATCGGGCCGTCGAGTCCCTCAGGCGGCGGGTAGACCGCGGTATCCAGAAATACGTCCAGGAGAAGATTTCCTACGAGCGTTGTTCGCGCCGGTGCCACCGTTGTCACCGGGTGCAGATTACCCGGAGTCGAGCACTGTGTCACCGCCGCGTCGGTTCCTTTGTGGTACGATGCCGGTAGGAGTGTGGCATGGGTGAGACGGTCAGATTCGGCGTATCAATGGACCGTGTCCTGGTGGGGCTGCTCGACGGGCTCTCCGGCGCGATGGGGCACGAGAATCGCTCGCAGACAATACGCAGCCTGGTGCGCGAGCGCGTCGTGGAAGCCGGTCTGCGCGACGATGATCGCCGCGTTGTGGGAACCGTCACGCTCACCTATCGTTACGGTACGCGCCTGCCGGCTGTTCCGGTGGGCGCCTACCCGTCGCTGCGGATCACAACCAACATCCAGACCCACGTGGACGATGAGATCTGCGTCAAAGTACTCGTGGTCACCGGAACCGCGACGGAGGTTCGCGCATGGTCGCGGAAGCTGATCGCGGCGCGCCACGTAGTCGGCCGGCTCACCGTGGCGGCCACCGACGAAATCTATCCCGAGCTTCGCGGCGAGTGAGCAGGCGCGAAAACGATCGCTCATCGCGGCACCACGAAGGGGACGCCGTCGATCTCCCGGACGAGCACGGCGATCCCGTACACCGCCTCGATCGCCTCTTCGGTCACGATGCTCCTGTTGCCGGCGGCGTAGATCGTGCCGTCGCGCATGAGCAGAAGGCTTGTGGCGTAGCGGATCGCGAGGTTGACGTCGTGGACCGTCATGACCACGGCGACTGAGGTGGACTCGGCGATGCGGGTGATCGTTGCCATCAGGCGATGCTGATTGCGCAGGTCAAGGCTGCTCGTCGGCTCGTCGAGGAGCAGGACGCGCGGTTGTTGGGCGAGCGCTCGCGCGATCTGTACGAGTTGCAACTCGCCTCCGCTGAGCTCGTCGGCGTAGCGCAACGCAAGGTCACCCAGATCAAGAAGCTCAATCGCCTGTGCGGTCACGCGGTGGTCTTCAGCACCCGCACCCCACCCAATTCGCGGAACCCGGCCAAGCAACACCAGATCGTAGACGGTCAGGCGCGGGGCGTCGCTCTTTTGCGCCACAAAACCGATCCGCCGAGCGATCTCGCGGCGCGAGGCGGAGTGCAGATCCACCGTACCAATCACAACGCGTCCGGCGCGGGGCACCAGGCTGCGGTTGAGGCACTTCAGGAGCGTGGTCTTGCCGACGCCGTTGGGCCCAATGATCGCCAGGATCTCTCCCTCGTGCACGGCAAAGGTGATGCCGTGGATGATCGATTCGCGCTCATAGCCGAACTCGATGCCCGATGCGCGGAGTATCATCGCCGGAGCCTGTGCAGGAGCAGGAAGACGAACAGCGGTCCCCCGAGCATTGACGTGAGGACCCCCACCGGCAGGACCATGGGGGCAAGGATGACCCGTGCCACGGTGTCCGCGACAAGCAGGATGATGGCGCCAATGAGCGGCGCGGCGAGGAGAAGCAGGCGTTGATCGCCTCCGATGATCCGCCGGGCAATGTGCGGGGCGAGCAGCCCGACGAACGCGATGATGCCGAAGCTTGCCACGATGACCGCTGAGACGAACGACCCGGCGACCATTGCGAGCATACGCACGCGCTCGACGTTGACCCCGAGCGCCTGTGCGACCTCGTCTCCGCCGTCCATTGCATTGAGCCGCCACCGCAGCGCGTAGAGGACCATCCACAACGGGAGGACCGCCGCCGCGACCGTGCCGATCACGCGCCAGTCGGCACGACCCAAGTCACCGAACGTCCATGAGATGATGTTGGCAAGTTGGACGCTGTCGGCAAGGTACTGGATCAGCGTAAGACCGGCGGCGAACATTGCGCCGATCGCAATACCGGCGAGGACCATGCTCTCCGCGGAGACTCGCGTGAGCTTGGCAAGGACCAGTACCACCGTGGCGGCGGCCATGCTGAATCCAAAGGCGAATGTGGTCACCACGTGTGGATTGGTCACGACGATCGACGAGGTGGCACTGGACCCCGCCGCGAGGAAGACGATGGCGAACGCCGCACCGCAGGCCGCCGCGCTCGAGAGCCCGAGCGTGTACGGGCTTGCGAGCTGGTTGCGAAGCACCGACTGCATCACGGTTCCGGCGACTGAGAGCCCGGCCCCGGCGAGTACTGCCGCAACGATCCGCGGCATCCGCACGTCCCAGACAATGCGCCCGGAACCGGTACGATCGCCTCGCAGCAGCGCGGAGAGCACGTCGCCGAAGCGAATCGCGATTGCTCCGGTACGAGCGGCCACGAGCACCGCCGCCGCCAGTACGGCGATGCTCACCGCGATGAAGATCCATCGTCCGCGCGCGTGGCGGCGGTAGCGGGCGATCAACCCACCGGTGTGAGCATCCGAGCCGGGGCTCACCACCAGTCCGCGCGGCCCATCCCGGGAGTGTGAAGCGCCACGACGTCCTCGTAGGCGAGCGGAACCTGAAAGAAGAGCCGCCAGATCTCTTCGGCCTTGGCGACGGCGGAGACGTCGGAGAACACATCAGGATAGAGCACGGTCCCCACGAAGTAGATGTTGATGATCTGGTTCTCCCAGTTCGTCCCGTAGTACTTGTAGACCAGCGTGGTGTAGACCTCGCGGGCGGCGAACGCGGATACCTGTTCGTCCAGTACCTGCCGGTTTGCGCGGTAGCCGTTCATGGACAGCACGTTGTTCGCCGCGTCAATGAAGACGTAGTCCGGGTTGGCGCGAATGAGCTCTTCGAGCGTGGTCATGTACGGCTGGAGGTTGCCGATGGGGTTGGTCGGCATGACGTTCACCGTTTTTGTCAGGTGGAAGGGCGCGTAATCGCCGGTGGTGCGAAGCAGATCCGCCGGTCCGTAGAACATCATCCCGCCGGCGTACGCGCGCTTTGGTTCGGAGACCCGTGCGGCGCGAGCATCAAGATCCGCCATGATCTCTTGGATGCCGGAGACAAGTCGTGCGGCGCGAGTCTGCTCGCCAAGCAGCTCGCCGACCAGCCGCAACTGCGCGTAGAATCTATCCTCGTTGCCAATCTCCACGTCGGCGTCGATTGCAAAGACCGGGATATCGAGCGTGCGCTGCAACTGGTCCAGGGCCGCAACATCTACGGTGGAGCTGAAGACGATGTCCGGGGCCGCGGCGATGATCGCCTCGTGGTTCTCCTTACTGCCGATGCTCGGCAGCTCGCGAAGCCGCGGGTGCGCGATTCGGTAGGTCGCGAGGTAGAAGAAGTCGTGCACCGACTTTTCCCGCGCGTGCCCGGTGTCCTCAACGGCGACCACCGTGTCAATCGCGTCGAAGTAGGTCAGAAGGCGAAGCGAGTTTGCGCCGAGTGCGACGACAGAGTCGATCTGTGTGGGGACCGAGACGACGCGTCCGCGCATGTCGGTCATCTCACGGAATGCCGGCGCCGAGTCGGGATCACTGCCGGGCTCGCCAATCGGCGTGGCGACCGCCGCCACTCCAACGACGAGCAACAGGGCGACAAGCATCACGGCACGCTGCGCGCGTACGGAGCGAATTGGGTTCATAGAGTGCCTCCTACGTGTCAGTAACACGATTGCTAACCTTCGTGCTACTCGATCCGGCACCCTATCACGTGGTTGGGAGTGAGGCAAGGCGGGCTTTTGGGGGTCGCAGTGGTTGGTTCCTTGACGGTCTGACAACCGCCGATCGCCGAAACGCTGAGCTCGAGCGCAATGTCCGCGGCCTGAACGCGCTGAGTGCGGCGGTTGTGCAGAGCGACGCGCGGTGACCTCACTTTCGTCCGCGCGGGCTACAGAACCTCAGGAGCCAGGTCCGCGGCCGTACGGGCACGTACCAAGTCGGACGCGGCCGCGATGTCCGGAGCGAAGTAGCGGTCTTTGTCGTAGAACGGCACGTGCCGGCGAAGACGTCGCTTGGCTTCCTCCAGCGGCGCGCTGGACCGTAGCGGCGTCAGGAAATCCAGCCCCTGAGCCACGGCCAGCCACTCCACGGCCAGGATACCAACTACGTTGTCATATATGTCCGCCAGTCGGCGCGCGGCAAAGGTCGCCATGGAGACATGGTCCTCCTGGTTGGCGGAAGTCGGCAAGGAGTCCACGCTTGCCGGATGTGCCAAGGTCTTGTTCTCACTCGCAAGGGCCGCGGCGGTGACCTGCGCGATCATGAACCCCGAGTTCAGCCCACCGTTCTCCACCAGGAACGGAGGCAAGTCGCTGAGGTTTGTGTCAATCAGCAGCGCTATTCGTCGTTCTGAGAGCGCCCCAATCTCCGCAAGGGCAAGCGCAATTCCGTCCGCCGCCATGGCCACCGGCTCCGCGTGGAAGTTCCCACCGGAGATGATCTCATCCGCACCCGCGAAGACGAGCGGGTTGTCGGACACGCCGTTTGCCTCTGTGACCAGCACGTCACGGGCGTGGCGTAGCTGTTCCAGGCACGCGCCGGTTACCTGACTCTGGCAGCGCAGCGAGTACGGGTCCTGCACGCGGCCGCACTCGCGGTGCGAGTCCTCAATCTGAGAGTGTTCGAGCACCTGACGGTACGCGGCAGCGGCGTCTATCTGCGCCTGATGTCCCCGGGCCCGATGGATGCGTTCATCAAACGGGACGCGCGAGGCGCGTGCGGCGTCCACGGCCATGGCCCCGGTGATGATGGAGGTCTTGAGCGCGGTCTCAGCGGAAAGCAGGCCCTCGAGCGCGAGTGCGGTGGACACCTGTGTTCCGTTCAGGAGCGCGAGCCCCTCCTTTGGCGCGAGCGTGATTGGAGAAATGCCCACATCAGCGAGTGCATCGCGTGCCGCACGACGCCTGCCGTCCACGAACACCTCACCTTCGCCCAACAGCACCGCGCTCATGTGGGCAAGCGGCGCCAGGTCTCCTGATGCGCCAACAGAGCCCTTGAGCGGGATTGCCGGGTACAGGTGTCGGTTGACCAGCTCAAGGAGGCGCTCCACCACTACCGGCCGCACTCCTGAGTAGCCACGAGCCAGACTATTGATCTTGAGCGTAATCACCAGCCTGACGGTGTGTGGCTCCATACAGGCGCCGACGCCGGCGGCGTGCGACAGGACAATGCTGTGTTGAAGCTTCTTGATCTCCGCGGGAGAGATGCGGGTATTCGCGAGCAGACCGAAGCCCGTGTTCACCCCGTAGACCGTTCGGCCCTCCTTGATGACCGCAGCCACGGTTGCCGCCGAGCGTTGGAGCTGCTCCCTGTATGCGGGATCAACCGCAAGGCGCACCGGTTGGCGGCTGATGGTCCGCAGCTGATCAAGCGTGAGCGCGCCAGGGGCGATGGTGATGGTGGGCTCCATGTGCTCACGCCTCCCCGCGGGGCTGCACCATGGGTAGGTCCAGACCCGTCTCGCGGGCGCAGTCAATTGCCTCAGGATATCCTGCGTCCGCATGCCGCATCACGCCGGTAGCCGGATCATTCCACAGCACCCGCCGGATCCGCATCTCCGCCTCTGCCGTACCGTCGCACACAATGACCAGGCCGGCGTGCTGGCTGAATCCCATCCCCACGCCGCCGCCGTGGTGGAAGCTGACCCAGGTGGCACCGCCTGCGGTATTGAGCAGCGCGTTGAGTACCGGCCAGTCTGATACTGCGTCCGACCCGTCACGCATCTGTTCCGTCTCACGATTGGGGCTAGCCACTGATCCGGAATCCAAGTGGTCCCGGCCGATGACCACGGGTGCCGTCAACTCGCCGGATGCGACCATCCGGTTGAAGGCAACGCCCAACCGTGCCCGGTCCTTGAGCCCAATCCAGCAGATCCGTGCAGGGAGCCCCTGAAACTGGATCCGCTCCGCCGCCATCTCAAGCCAGTTGTGAAGGTGTTGATCATCCGGGATGAGCTCTTTGACTTTGGCATCCGTGCGGAAGATGTCCTCGGGCTTACCGGAGAGTGCAACCCATCTGAACGGTCCCACGCCACGGCAGAAGAGCGGGCGGATGTAGGCAGGCACGAATCCGGGGAAGCTGAAGGCCTGATCCACGCCTTCCTCATGGGCGATCTGGCGGATGTTGTTGCCATAGTCAAGCGTTGCCGCACCGCGGCGCTGAAGGTCCAGCATGGCACGGACGTGTGTGGCGATGGAGCTTCGTGCTGCACGTGTCACAAACTGCGGATCGCGGCCGCGGGTTTCCTGGGTGCGTTCGGGTGACCACCCCGCCGGTACATAGCCGTTTAGCGGGTCATGAGCGCTGGTCTGGTCCGTTACCACGTCCGGCGTGATCCCCCGGCGCACCACTTCCGGCAACACCTCTGCCGCGTTGCCCAAGAGGCCTACGGAGACCGGGCTTCCGTTGCTTTGTGCCTCATGAATGAGGTGCAATGCTTCATCCAGGGTGCGGGCTTTCTTGTCCACGTACCCCGTCTGCAGCCGCATGTCTATGCGCCGCTCGTCTACCTCCACGGCGATCAGAGAAAACCTCGCCATGGTAGCCGCCAGTGGTTGGGCCCCGCCCATGCCGCCCAGCCCGGCGGTGAGAATCCATCTTCCGTCGGGGTCACCACCAAAGTGGGTGCGCGCCACGCTGACAAAGGTCTCATAGGTGCCCTGGACGATCCCTTGCGTCCCAATGTAGATCCATGATCCGGCGGTCATCTGCCCGTACATCATGAGCCCCGCGCGATCGAGCTCATGAAAGTGATCCCACGATGCCCAGCGTGGCACCAGATTGCTGTTGGCAATGAGGACGCGCGGGGCCTCCGTGTGCGTGGTGAAGACGCCAACCGGTTTTCCACTCTGCACCAGCAGCGTCTGGTTCTTCTCAAGCCGCCTCAGCGTTGCAACAAGTGCGTCAAAGCACTCCCAGTTACGCGCAGCCCGTCCAATCCCGCCGTAGACCACCAACTCGGCGGGGTTTTCCGCCACATGCGGGTCCAGATTGTTCATGAGCATCCGCAACGGAGCCTCCGTCAGCCAGCTCTTGGCGGTAAGCGTGCTCCCCGTTGCCGCCTGGATTGTGCGGTTCGGGTCACGTCTGGTCATCGTCCACCTCCTTGCTCTCGTTGTCCGCCGGTGGGCCGCCCGCCGGGCGGTGTGGACTCCAGGCGGCTACCAATCCGGTACCGGTCACCGGGGTGATAGAGTTCAGCAAAGGTCACCACGCCACGACGACTTCGTGTGCGCCGCGTCACCTTCAAGCACGGCGCGGTACGTTCCATCTCTAGTGCCTGCGCAATCTCAGGCGGAGCAACCGTTGCTTCCACCACGTGGTCCGCTTCAGCGAGCGGTGCAATCCGGCTCAGATAGGCGTTTGGCGTTCCGCGGGTGAAGTCCTGCGCGGCGTACCGCGGGATCAGATGAGGGTTGACCCATCGGCGCTCGTACTGAACCGGTTTGTTGTCTTCCAGATGGACGATGCAGGAACGGTAGAGCATCTCACGCTCCGCCAGTCGGAACCGGGATGCGAAGATAGGATCCGCCGGCTCGCTGGTGAGCTCGAGCACACGACAGGTGTAGTGGCCGCCGCGCTCTGCAATCTCCCCCGCGATGTCCCTGACTTCAAGCACGGAGACCATGGGACGCCGGTCGGCAACAAAGGTGCCGTGGCCCTTGCGGCGCTCCAGGATCCCGGCGTCACCCAACTCTGAGAGCGCCCGCCGCGCGGTCATCCTGCTGACCGAAAAGAGCTGGGCAAGCGTGTTCTCTGAACAGGTGCGGTCGCCGGGGTGAAGGTCCCCCCGGTCTATGGCGGCGAGAATATGGTCCTGTATCCGACGGTAGTGCGGAATCACGGCCTTGCTGCGTCCTGTATATACAAGTAGACTGGATTCAGCATAGCGGGAGGATGGCCGGTTGACAAGCGGGTGTGATGTAGTTGTGCGTAACGTGAATCTTGCCGGCGTAGCGGGGGCCACCGGACCGTACGGAGCGGTGGAAGATGGGGCGGTCGCGTGGCGTGACGGTGTCATCGAGTACGTAGGCCCTGATGGCTCGGTGCCGACCCGGAATGCAGCGAAGATCGTCGACGGCCGCGGCGGATGGCTGACACCCGGGTTGATCGACTGTCACACGCACGCGGTATACGGCGGAAACCGGGCACGGGAGTTCGAGTGGCGGCTCCAGGGGCGCTCGTATCAGGAAATAGCGGAAGCGGGCGGAGGTATTCTGAGCACCGTCGCGGCAACCCGCGCAGCTTCAGCGACGGAGCTGGAGTCTACCGCGTGCCGCCGGGTGCTTCGCCTAATGGCGGAGGGCGTCACCACGGTGGAGATCAAGTCCGGGTACGGGCTGGACACCGCAACTGAGCTACGGATGCTCACAACCGCCGGAGCGCTGGGTGACCGGCTCCCGCTCTCCGTGGTGACCACATTCCTGGGGGCGCACGCCGTTCCGCCGGAGTACTCGGGACGCGCAGATGCCTACCTCGACCTGGTGTGTGAGGAGATGCTCCCTGAGGTTGCGGAGTCCGGTGCCGCGGATGCGGTGGACATCTTCTGCGAGTCCGTTGGGTTCTCCGTTGGACAGATGGAACGTCTCTTTGCCGCCGCACGGAGGCATGGGCTTGCCGCAAAGGGCCACGTGGAGCAGCTGAGCAATGCAGGCGGCGCGGTGGCCGCCGCTCGCGCAGGGGCCATGTCCGTTGATCACCTCGAGTACCTGGATGCGGCGGACGTTCCTGCGCTCGCAGAGACGGGGACGGTCGCGGTGCTCCTACCCGGTGCCTACTATTCGTTGCGGGGGACCCGCACACCGCCGGTAGATGCACTGCGCTCGCATGCGGTCCCCATGGCCGTAGCATCTGATCTGAATCCGGGCACCAGCCCGATTGCCTCCCTCCTGACTGCAATGAACATGGCGTGCGTGCTCTTCAGACTGCTGCCGGAGGAGGCGTTCCGGGGCGTTACCGCGCATGCCGCGCGGGCGCTCGGCCTCAGAGACCGGGGATACCTTGCTCCCGGCGCGCGCGCGGACTGCGCGCTGTGGGAGATCAAGCACCCTGCTGAGCTCAGCTACGGGCTCAACTTGGTGCGGCCGGCCCGCGTGTGGTTCCGCGGCGCAGAACGGGAAGAGCGGGAGACGGGGCGCCCAGGCAGCGACCGCGGAGGTACCGATGTATCAGCCGTTTAGCCCGGCCGAGTGGAGCGGCCGCGTTGATGCGCAGGACGGCAACTCCGGGCTCCGCTGGCATCAGGTGATTGAGTCCGCGCCTGAGGGGGGCGGCAACGTCTGCACGCCGGCCGCCCCCCGCATTGCGCTCCTTGGGTTTGCCTGTGATGCCGGCGTTGCGCGGAACTCGGGGCGTATTGGTGCTGCGGAGGGCCCGCGCGCGCTGCGCGGACAGCTGGGGAATCTGCCCGCCTCCCTCCCCGTCCCGCTCTACGACGCCGGAACGGTAGCCGTTGATCCCAAAGCCGGTGAAGCGCTTGAGGACGCGCAGACGCAGTTTGGAGCCCGACTCGCCTCTCTTCTTGACGCCGGCCACTTTGTGATTGGGCTCGGCGGCGGTCACGAGATCTCGTGGGCAACGTATCTGGGTATTCGCGGGCACCTCCAGCACCGTGATCGCCCAGTCCGGCTGGGTGTGCTCAACTTTGACGCGCACTTGGATCTTCGCACACCGGCACCGGAAGCGAGCTCAGGCACCGGATTCAAACAGATAGCCGATGATTGCGCACGGACGTTCGGAACGCTCGAGCTCAGCTACGCCTGCGTCGGGATCAGCCCGGCGTCCAACACCGCCGCGCTCTACGGCTCCGCGGAGTCTCTGGGTGCGGCGGTTCTTGAGGATACCGAATGCACTGCGGGCGCCGTACGCGTGTTTGTTGACTCGTTCGTGAGCCGAGTGGAGATGCTCTATGTCAGCATTGACCTGGATGTGCTCAGCGCCGCGGTCGCGCCTGGCGTGAGTGCGCCGGCGGCGCTGGGAATTGACCCGTCTGCAGTGGTTTGCGGCCTACGCGCGGTTGGTCGGTCCTGCCGGGAGCACCGGAGGCGGCTACTAGCCGCGGATGTGGCGGAGCTCAATCCCGTCTTTGACGCGGATCACCGGACCGCCCGCACCGCCGCCCGTCTTGTGTTTGAGATCGCACGGCTGCGGGATGTTTCCGGTGAAGACCCGGGATTCCAGGTTGGGTAGACGAGGGGATACCCCGGCGCAGTACCTTGTGGGTATGAGAAGCCACATATGCCGCGCCGCTGCGGCGCTGATGTTCCTGTGTTCCGCCACGTTGCTGTTGGGTGTCGAGGGTCCGGAGTTGGCCCCGGACACGCTCGCTGAGGACCTTCCGACCTATGCGGGACCGGGAGCACTGAGAGACCTGCTCCAGGAGAAGGCTGACGCGTTTTTCCTGGTCGATGTACGCAGCGAGGGCGAATACGTGGGCGGGCACATCCCCGGGGCGCTGCACATTGACTACCAGGTAATCGCCGCGCAGCCGCCGACTGCGGACAAGGATGCACCGATCATCCTGTACTGCCGCAGCGGCGCACGCGCCGGCGTTGCCGAACGTGCACTGATGGATGCCGGCTACACCCGCGTGTTCAACTGGGGCGGGATCATCGACTGGCCGTATGAGGTGGTTACCGGTCCAGATCCGTATCCGCCGGAGTAGCCGGCGGACGGCCAATTCCCACGGACGTGGGTTGAGGTTTTGAATCTGGTTGCTATAATGAGCTCTGTGGAGTTTATTGATAGATACGTCGAGCTTTCGCGACACTCGGTGCCGGCGGACACCGTGCTCATTGTTCAGGGGAGTCGTTCGAGTGCCATCACCGTACTGCACTCCGGTATGGCGGAGTTGCTGATCAATGGGGCGACGGCCGTCAGTGACGATCGTTGCCGGCCCGGCAGCCTCGCCGCACGCCGTGGACCGTCGCGCAGCTGCAGACGCCTCTTCCGGAAGCGTGGGACGGCTGCGATTTGTCAAAGTACCGCAAACCACTGTACAGCGAGCTGGAAACGCGGTACCAGAACCGCGTGCGAAAAAGCCTACTCAAGCTTGAGAGCCGCGCGAGACGTTTTGAGAAGAGCGGCGAGCCGCTACCTGAAGATCTGCGCGGGTATATGGCGATGCTGCAGATGTAGCCGTGGCCGATTCGCGGAACCGGCCACGGGACACGCGGTAGCCGTTACACCTCCGGTGGTGGATTTGGCTCAACCTGAAGCTCGCGATACACCCGGACAAGGAAGGTGGTTGCGTAGCCGGTGTACAGAGCAGAGATAGCCATAGTCAGCATCACGCCCAGAACGGGAATCAGCCCTGCAACAAAGCCTGCAATGCCGGCAAGCACGCCGAGCCCAATCATCACCAGGACCAAAATCAGGCTTGCCCGAAAGTTGCCTATCACGGTGCGATAGCTACGCCCGAGCGCGTCAAACGCGTTTGCCTTGTCCACCATGACGGACACCAGCGTGAACATCAACAGGAACGCGACGATCACCCCGGGAATCACCAACAGCAGCGTCCCCAGGCCAACGAGCAACCCAACCAGAATTGAAGCGACAATAATGGGGACGATTCGACTCATCGTCGCGTCCCATGCCTCCCGAAGCGTGGGCTTTCCTCCGGCAAGCGCCAGATCCGCCATGGCGACCGTCATGCCGTGTGCAACCAGATACACCACGGCGCTTATGACTGAAACCAGGAATACGCGGCCAAGTGCGACGCCCATTCCGGCGAGCAGCTGCTCGGCGCTCGCGGTTGACGGGTCAGCGGCCATACCGGCGAGCATGGGAACGGTGGAACCCACCGTGATGAGCGAAAACAGTACGGAGAAGACGCTTGCGGCAAGAAGGGGGACAAAGATCAGCGGGTTTCTGCGCGCTGCTTCGTAGCACTCCTTCAGTAATTCAGCAATATTCATTTCTATTCCCTCCGAACTAGTGGTGCGTGAGTATCATAGCCCCTTCCGGGGGCGCTGCGCAAGCAGACGCCGCGCGGCTAACCAGAATGAGACCCACATACAACGAACTGGTCGCGCTCGTGTAGCATGGTAGTGTACAATTGCGTGCTATGCGGGACGATGTACCAGATGTCGGCGCGCGGATCCGCGCGCTGCGACAGCAGCGCGGCCTGACCCTACGGGCTCTTGCGGATCGATGCAATCTCAGCGTCAACGCGATTGGCCTCATTGAGCGCGGACGGAACTCCCCCACCGTCGCCTCCCTTCAGAGCTTGGCTCGCGCGATAGGGGTGGAGATCACCGAGTTCTTCCAGGACTCGCGGGAAGATGCCACGGTAGTCGTGCATGCGACGCAACGTCTCACCGCGAAGGCGACCGGTGTTATCATGGAGAGTCTGGGAATCGGTTTGCGAAACCAGCAGTTGGAACCGTTTCTGGTTACCGTTGAGCCCGACAGTTTCCGGACCGAAGCAACCATAACCCACGCGGGCCAGGAGTTTGTGTACTGCATCTCAGGGACCGCGACGTATGAGATCGCCGGCATCGACTACACGCTTGGCGCGGGCGACAGCGTGCTGTTCGAGGCCGCTCAGCCGCATCGTTTCCGCAACCCCGGCCCGCAGCCTGCGCAGTTGTTGGTTGTGTTTCAGGCGTCGGACGGCAGGCACCTTGCCCGGGATCGTCACTTGGCAGGGTAACGGCTATTGCCACGCGAGGCGTTTGGGTCTACCGTACCCGTATCTATGAGCCGCTCTGGAATTGTAGCAGTTGCCGTTCTTCTGATCGCAGCAACCTGGGGAATCGCTCAGGAGGAGCCGGATGGGCAGGATCCCGTCGGGCTCTGGGAGCGTTTCCTGACCTGGCGGACCCAACGGATTGAAGCAACGGATGCCTACCGCGTTCCGTTTCAGGGTGCGGGGTATGCCGCGCTGCAGGACACCCGGATGACGCCCATGGTGTACCGTGCGCCCGTATACGCGGCCGTGATGCAGAACCGGGCTATTCGGCCCAAGGAAACGGTGCTGACCACCTTTACCTTTCAGTTCGCCTACCCGCTCACGGATCAGACCATCTCCGGTGAGGCCTCATACCTCAATCCGCGCGGAACGATAGACGTTGCGTATCTACGGAGATTCTGGGCGCCGCCCATACTGGTGGGGGGCAGTCTGTCCTGGACCGGAAACCTCCGGACCCTTGATGTCTTGGGCAACAGCGCGCTCAACTACGACCTAATCGCGTCGTTCAACCTGACCTCCCGACGGCAGGAGCAGCTGCTGGTATTCGGGCGTCTGGGTTCCTGGCACGCGCAGGTCACGCTGCCGGTTGTCTCGTGGGTGCTTCGTCAGCCGGCATACAACATCTCCTACGCCGGCAGCCGGACATTTTGGGCGGCTCCGTGGCGTTTCCCGCGGGTGAGACTGAACGTAGGCGCCACCCGCCTGCTGCAGCACAGCGCTGAGAACCGTTTGAGTGTGGACTACTTCTACGACCTGTACGGGATGCAAGACGAAGCATCCGGGGACCGTCTGGTGATGGCGACGCATGCGCTGGCGGTCGGCTACGCACTCAAGACCAAGTAGGTGTTGGATGATGAAGAATGATGCCACCATGACACGGATCGCGGTACTCGTGGTGTTGGCTGCTGCGGCGGTGACGCTCACCTCCTGTGAGGAGTTGTTTTTCGCTCAGGTTCCGGATTCTACACCGCTGAGCATTTTTGAGCAGGTGTGGACCTTTGTTGACCGGGAGTACAGCTTCTTTGACTACAAGGGGATTGACTGGGACCAGAAGTACGAGGACTACCGTCCACTGATCAGCAATGAGATGACCAACCGCGAGCTCTTTGACGTGCTGGCGGATATGCTCTTTGAGCTCAAGGACGGACACGTCAACCTGGTCAGTGGTTTTGACCGGTCTCGGAATTGGCAATGGTACCTAGATGCTGACCCAAACTATGACTATTCGGTGCTGGAGCGCTACTACTTCTTGGATCCGGTCACCGGCAGGTCGGTCCATGAGTATGTTGGCAATGCGTTTATCCTCATGGATTTTGCGGACGGCGATGACACGACTACCAACGGTGACGTGGGGTATATCCACTACCGGAGCTTTGGCAGCATGGTGGCCGAAGAGGATATGGATTACGTCATTGACCGGTTTGCCAACCATGCCGGGCTCATCATTGATGTGCGAAACAACGGTGGTGGGGCGGTCTCAAACGTCTTCACGATCGCGGACCGTCTCACCGATGAGGTCGCATTGGTAGCGCAAGAGCAGCTCAAGACCGGGCCTGGACATGACGACTTCACGCCGTTGCAGATCCTTGCGCTGATTCCGCCGGCTGGTCGCGGCACCTACACCAAACCGATTGTGGTGCTGACCAACGCATCGTGCTACAGCGCGACCAACTACTTCGTAACCGTTGTTGGCGAGCTTGAGCATGTCACCGTCATGGGCGACCGGACCGGCGGCGGCGGCGGGATCCCCGCCTACACCCAGCTGACCAACGGGTGGGAGCTCCGCGTATCTTCAGGACGCCTGTTCACCATGGCCGGCGTCAACGTTGAGAACGGCATTGGGCCGGATATCTCCGTGTCCAGCACCGAAGCAGAGCTTGCGACCGGCCTGGACAGTATTCTTGAGCAAGCGCTGACGCACATCCGTGCCCAGTAGCGGCCACCCACCCGGCGGCCGGTGTGTATCTCCACCGGTTCCCGCTAATTCCTCCGCGTGACGCTGCCGACGATCAACAACAGGAGGCGCTATGCGAATTGCGCTCATGTCCGACATCCACGCGAACCTGCCGTTTGCAGAGGCGGCGACTCGCGCCGCGAAGCGGTTGTCAAGCGACCGCATTATCCACCTTGGCGATGCAATCGACCTGGGGCCATGGCCCAGTGAGACGTTGGACTTCCTGGTTTCCGAGGGGGTGGAGATGCTCCGCGGGAATCACGAAGAGTATCCTTTGAGAGGCCTGACGCCAAAGGCGGACGCAACGCTGGCCGCCGACGTTCGTGCGCACATGGACTGGACGCACCGTCAGTTGCGCGTGGATCAGTTGGCGTTGCTGGCCGCGTTGCCGCTTCGCGCGAGCGGGAGGGTGGACCGGTTCCGCGTCCGGTATCAGCATTTCCTCATTGACGGCGACCGGATCAGCGAGGAGCGTCTTGACCAGCGAGACGAGGGGCCGCTGAACGCATTCGATGTCGCGCCGGGTGAGGTGGTATGCTTTGGCCACACCCACCGCCGGATGTGGCTCTATGACGGGACCCGAGGCTGCCTCAACCCCGGCGCAACCGGGTTTGTGGGGTCGGAGGGGGCAATGCTGTGTCAGCTGGTGATCCGGGAGAACGCCGTCTGGACCAGCTGGCATGCGCTGGAGTGTGACGCGCTACCGGTGATCAGCGAGTTCAAGTCGCGAGAGGTTCCAGGATGGGAACACGCGGCTGATTACATGTTCGCCGTCCACGCCTGATGTGATACGATCACGGCTGGTGAAGATTATCATTGGCCACTCAAACATGGATCTGGACTGCATTGCGTGCATTGCGCTGGCGCGAGTGCTGTATCCGGACCACCAACCGGTTAAGAACGGTTCCATTCACCCTCGGGCAAGAAATCTGTACAACTTGTATGAAAAAGAGCTCGATTTCCTCCCCATCGCTGAGGTTGACGGTGCGGATGTGCAATCAATTGTCATGGTGGATACGCAATCATACGCACGGGTCGCAGAGGTCCTGGACCGGTTGGGGTCCGGCCGGCGTGACGCGGAGATGCTCATCTATGACCACCACCCTGCCGACCAGAACGATTTCCCGCATGCGACCGTTGTGCATCGTCCGTATGGTGCCGGGGCCACAATCCTGGTGGAAGCGCTCCAGGAACAGATCGGGAGTGCGGGCGATATCCGTGATCGGCTCTCACCGGACGTTGCCACGGTGGCCCTCTGCGGGATCTACGCAGACACGGGGAATTTCACGCACGCAAACGTCCATGCCGCGGATCTCCGAGCCGCGGGGATACTGGCTGCGTGCGGCGGTTCACTCCAGGTGGCCACCTCGCTGTCCAAGCCGATTGCGGATGAGCGGCAGTGGGAGCTCTTTCATCAGGCGCTTCACGATCTCCGCTATATCCACGCGAATGGTCACCGCATTGCGTTGGTGTCCATGCATCTGCCCAAGAACACGCCTGGGCTTGCCGCAGTTGCCGAGCACGTGTTCGAGAGCGAGCAGCCCGATGCGCTGTTTGCGAGCTTTGCCTTTGACACAAGTAATTCGACGCTGATAGTGGCGCGGAGTGCTCGAGACGAGATCCAGGTCAGCGATCTCATGGCGGAATTCGGTGGCGGCGGTCATCCAAAGGCCTCCTCCGCGTTGGTGAAGGACGTGCCGCCGGACCAGGTCGCCGCACGGCTTGATGAGGCTATACGGCGCCGCTTGGGCCCGGCTCTGCGTGCTCGGCAGATCATGACGTCTGAGGTGCAGTCGGTTGCGGAGTCGGCGAGTCTCCTTGACGCGTCACGGTTTCTGGAGTCGATCAATCACACCGGCGTACCGGTGGTCAATGCAGACGGAATCCTGGTGGGGTTTCTGACGTTGCGGGATATCATGAAGGGGCGGCGCCAGGAGATGATGCACGCGCCGGTGAAGGCATTCATGAGCCGGAAGGTCGTGACCTGTGGACCGGACCACACCATGCGGGACCTCGCGAGTCTCTTTTTTCAGCACAACATTGGGCATCTGCCGGTGGTTCAAGATGGAGAGCTGATTGGGATTGTGACGCGGTCCGACTATCTCCGGACCTTGCAGCGATAGTATCTTTGCAACTCGTATGCAGACCGGCTACAAGCGACTGAAGCGTCTCCTGCGGGAGCTGGGCGAGCTCCAGCAGGACTACCTTGAGTATTTCCACCGTCACAAGTGGGATGAGACGACGCTCGCTCGCAAGACCGAAGAACTGGAGCGGAAGCGCGAGGAGATTGCGCGGGCGCGCGCCGAAGCGATGGTCTTCGGGGACGGTAAGCCGGAGGGTGGCCCGGAACCCGAGGCATAGCGAGAGGCCAACAAGAGGCGGCTCAGAAGACTTTCCCGGTGACCGTGAACCGGCTTTCCGGAGCGGATGCATCATCGGAAGACACCCAGATATCGACCTGCTTCACGTCTACCGGTCTTGAGACGGTGTCATAAAGCCGGATCTGGAACTCGCGCGGTGCGGCGTTGAAGACCTGCTCCTGGAAGGGGCGCTCGACTATCATGAAGTACGGGCGGTCATCGTCACCGCCGGACTTGAGCTTACGACTGTCGACCACCCAGAGCGCCACCTGCCCCGCACTTCTCACCCTGAACGAAGAGAGCTTCTCCACGCCGGCGGGAGTCTGGCCTAGCGAAATGGTTGCCCCGTTTGTGACGGTGGCCCAGACTCCATCGCCGTCCACGTCATGCTCCACGAACATCACCGCTTTTCCAGTGTACCCGGTCACGTGGAATGCACATGCACCGTCTGGATCGTTGGACGGAACGCTGACGGTTGCGCTGTGGCCGGTGCGCTGGACGGCGTCATAGCGTTGAAGGCGTAGCGTAGCCGTGGTGACCGTGTCCCCCGGGGGTAACGTGGTCAATGCCGGCGCTGCCGCGAGTGCGAATTCTTGTTCGCCGGATACGGACATGGCTCCCAGCTCGAGCGTGGCATCGCCGGTGTTGGCAATGGTGAGCACGGTATCCATCCGCCCGGCCGTCTCTCCCAGGGCTACCGAGTCGTCAACCGCCACTGTCCCGTGTGCGGCTGCTGAGATTGATAGCTGAGGCTGGGTAATGTGCGCCTGGGCAACCAGTTCGGCGTCGCCGGCGGGGTCGCTCGACTCCACCTGGAACGTGGCCGTTACCGTGCCGGTACTGGACCTGCGCTCTGCGCGGAGGACAAGGTGCGCAGTTTCTCCGGCGCTTAGCTCCAGAGCTGCAGGCTGGGACACAATGCTGATCTCCGGAGCCCCACCGGGAACCGGTGAGACGGGGGCCTCCGGCATGGTCAGGCGTGCCACCCCGTTGTTCCGGACGGTGACTGTGGTGTCCGTGTAGGAGCTCCCGTCAGTGACGGAGCCAAGATCAAGGGTTCCGGTGATGGTCGTCTCGTTGGTGAGCAGCTGGATCTCCGGTGCGGGGATCTCTATCAGAAGCTCGACGGTCTGTTCCGGCGCGACCGGGTCGTCGCTGTTGATGTGCAGTATCGCCGAGCGTTCGCCTGATACGGTTCCCGCGGAAACGCCCACCACGATTGAGGTGGAAGCGCCGGGCGCCAATTGCATTGGCTCAGGAACGCTGCTGAGTGAGAGCTCCGGGTCCGCGCCGTTTAGCAAGGCGACTGGAGTAGCGGTTTCGTGATCACCGAGCTGCAGTGCGGCGTCTCCGGTGTTTGTAAGCACAACCTGGTACGATGCCGGAGTTGGTGAGGCGGGCAGCGTCCCAAGTGAGACCGTACCGTTGCTCCACAGGCGCGAATCAGCGTACGTCAGCTCCAGGTGCGGTGCTGAGTTCACCCGCCCGGTCACCGCGAACGCATAATCCGCAGACGCGTCCGCCGCATAGGAGATGGTGACGGCGCCGCTCTTGCTCCCCGGAATGCGGTCAGGATCCTTCTCCAGCCGCACGGTGAAACCGGCAGACGACCCTCCGGCGAGCTCCTCCGCGGTGATCGACCGTGAAAGCGAGAACTCGGGGTCTCCGGAGAGCGAGATTGCCGGAGCTGAGAATGAGAGCGGCAGATCGCCTACGTTGGACACCGTGAAGTCGATCTCACAGATGTCTTCGATTGACCCAAAATCGACCGTCGCATTCATGCCTATCACCGTCTGGTCGCGCAACACCGCGAGCTGGCCGGCAGAAGGCGGGTCCATCGTTGCCTCTATCCCAAAGCTGAGCGATTGTTCCAGAAAGGAAAGCGACACATGGGCGCTTCGGACTCCGGCTACGCGCTGGGGAGTCACGTTGACTGCCAATGCCGTGGCGTCACCGGGCTCCAGCAGGTCCGCCATTCCGGAAGTGTCTACAGAGAACTCCGGGTCTCCGTTGATCTGGACGGCGTCGCGGGTGAAGGTTACCGGAGCCGTCCCGCAATTCTCAACGACGACCTCTGCATTCAGCGCTTCGGTGATGACGCCAAGGTCCGCCGGAGTGTCCGCCGAGAGTTGTTCACCGTAACACAGTACACGAAGCGCCGCGACACTGTGCTCGCCGGCTCCTGTGCATGAGATCAGTAGCAATATGGTGCCGGCGGCCGGCGTCACCAGTGTGGCGAGCCGCCGGCGGGACGACCATGACACCCCGTAGACTCCTTGCTCCTTGCAGTACCTGCGAATCCTAGCACGAGTCTTCGGCTGTGTCACTCAGAAAGTTGACGATATCGCAGAAGCTCAATACCAACATTATCACAGTAGTCAATAATCTCAATATCAGCGAACATACGACGTTGTCTATTCCTCGTGTAGAGTACCTCGCCGGATGCACCGCCCGGAGCGTGTATCCGTTCCATCTCTTCGGACTTGAACGCCGGGTGGCCTACGAGGAGATAAGTACCCGGCGGCACCATTGAGAGGTGATCCGCCAGCTCGGTTCCCGGATGTGCCCCGGGGCCGCCCCAATCCGGCAGTGGCGCCAACGCTCCATTCCGGCTAAGCTCGCGGTCTGAGATGAGTCCGTGGTGCTCAGCGAACGCGGCAAGACACTCGCCCACCACGTCAATGCGGCCAATCAACATGTGTTCGTCAACGTACGTGATAGGGAAACCATATTCGGTGAGGCGCTGGTACTGAGCCTCCAACTCTTGCATGACATGATCTCGCTTCGGCTCGAGCTCGCGGAGCTCATCAAGCGTGAAGGCGAACGTGTGATCCTCTCTGACAAGGGACGGCACCGACCCGGGATCCAGGACCGGCTTCCACCGAAGGTTTGCCCACTCAGCGGTGAGGCATGCATGGAAGCCAAAGTCGACGTGGTCGGCAAGATCCACAAGGTTGTCAGCGGCGCTGTTCAGCGACGGGCCGCACGCCAAGACGCTGATGTTGCGCACAATTCCTTGCCGTACGGATGCTCGAATGGCACGGTTCACCGTGCTGCTCATTGCTGCATCATCTGCGCGGGTAACAATTCGGATGCTCTCCATGGGGTCCTCCGTCGTGATGAGACTAACTACAGAATAGTACAAGCCGGCGTCAAAGGTGTCACGTTGTTTCAACAAGCGGTACCCTCCGGCCATGCGTCGCCGGATGTGGAGGCGGGAACGGGGCTGACGTCAGCGTCTGAAGAAGCGAAAAACCAGTCCAGCAATTACGCCCAGACCCATGACCATGGCAATCGAGAATCCAACCAGCCCAATCACCGAAACGCCGTGCCATTGCGGCAGCAGATTGCTCGACATCACGAACGAAGATCCGATGATGAGCGCTGCCAGCACCGCGCCGTGGACCAGCCGATAGCCGATTCTGTCCAGCGTACGGCGGAAGCGGTCCAGGCCGCGCACGCGCAGCTCCACCGAGAACTTCCCCTTCTTGGCCATATCAATGAGCGTGCGTGCGTCGATCGGGAGCTCCTCAAGCAGTTCTTTGTAGTTCATTGCGGTCTGGAACGTCTCATGTCCCAGCTTTCCGGGACGAAACTCCTGCGCAATGAGGCGGCGAGCAAACGGCTCGAACAACCGGATGAGGTTGAACGTGGGGTCCAGGTCTACACCAATGGCTTGAACGGCTATCAGCGCCTTGATCATCAGCATCAGATTGGGAGAGATGATCAGCCCAAAGGAGCGAATCAGTGCCGTCAGATCGACGAACAGGCCTGGAAGGTCAAAGTCCTCTAAGGAGAGGTCCAGGTATTCGTCAAGGAGGTCGTATACCCGCATCTCGAATTCGTCCATGTTCACCGGCGTGGTTCGTCTGGTGATGGAGAGTATCGCCTTCGCGGTCTGCTCAGCATCCCTGCTGGTCATGCCCAGGAACATCTGTCGGAGGCTCTCCTGTTCTCGTGGGCGAATCCGTCCCATCATGCCAAAGTCAAGGAAACAGATGATGTTGCCGGGAAGGACCAAGATATTGCCCGGATGCGGGTCAGCATGGAAGAACCCGTGCATGAAGATCTGCTCAAGAATCAGCGTTGCGCCGCGATGCGCGATTACGCGCTTGTTGAAGCCGGAGCCGTCACGCTCGGTAATCCGCGAGACCTTTGTCCCGTCGATGTACTCCATGGTCAGCACCCGACGTGTGGTGAGGTCACGGACTACTAGTGGTACCCGAATAGTTCGGCTACGTCGGAAGAGCGCGGCGAACTTCTGCATGTGCAGCAGCTCACGGTTGAAGTTGATCTCAGTCTTGAGTTGGGCGCGGAACTGCTTGACGATCTCTCGGGGCTGGTAGAGTCGTGAGCCGGGGAGGTAGCGCTCTATAAGGCCGGCCAGGCCAAAGAGGATCTCCAGGTCAACGTCCACAACCTCTTGAATCCCCGGCCGCTGCACCTTGACCGCCACCTCTTTGCCGTCCGGAAGACGCGCGTAGTTGACCTGCGCGATGGATGCGGAGGCGATAGGCGTCTCCTCAAAGCGCGCGAACACCTGGTCCAGCGGCTTCCCCAACTCGCTCTCCACAATGCGGCGCACCCGTTCCGCCTTGATGGGCGGGACGCGGTCCTGCAGTTGCGCAAGCTCATCCAGCATTGCCGGCGGAAGCATATCCGTACGATTGCTCAAGAGCTGTCCAAGCTTGATGAAGGTCACCCCTAGCTCTTCTATGGCCATGCGGATACGTTTGTACCGTGAGAAGCGCGCGTAGTCCCATTTCTGCCCCCGCAGCAGGATCTTCCGGGCAAGCGAGAAGCCCTTGTCCAGCCGCAGTATCCGCACGTAGTCCGTGAGGCCGTACTTCACCAGAATTGTCGCAATGTGGCGCATCCGATTTGCCTGGTGGTATGCTCGACGCACGCGCCTGATGGGTTTCATCAGCAGGGCCCCCTCCTGCCTGATTATGCCATGTTCCGCACGAAATGCCAGCCGCTTTCCGCTGCTTGCCGTACGGAAGCCGACGGAGTAGAGTTGCGGGCGGAGGCCAAGCGTTGAGCGATTCACTAGAGGTCACGGAGGTTCGGAGTGCGGAGACGCGCCGTGCATTCGTCGACTTTCCCAAGAAGCTATATGCCGAGTGCGCGCAATGGGTTCCGATGTTCGACACGGACATGCGTGCCGTCCTGAAGCGTACCCACCCCTATTTCCAGCACTCGGACGGAGGATTCTTTCTGGTCACTCAGCAGGGACGCACGGTTGGACGGTTTGCCGTGTTGGAGAACCGCCCCTACAACCAAGAGCACGGCCTCTCCTGTGCCCACTTCTACTTCTTTGACTTTGTTGACGATCAGCGCGTGGTGGCGGTTGCGGTGTCCCACATGACCACCTGGGCGCGTGCCCGAGGCCTGAACGCACTGCGTGGCCCGTTGTTGTTTGGCGGAACTACGGGCGGGGGTATACTGATCAGCGGGTTCGAGCATCCGGCTGCCATGACCATGATGCCGTACAACTACGACTATTATGCGCGCCGTCTGGAGACCACCGGATTTGCGAAGTGCTTTGATCTGCTGTCGTTGCGACTTGATCCTACCACGTTTGAGCTTCCCGAGCGCGTGCAGCGCGTCGCGGACCGCGTGCTCCAACGAGGCCGAATGCGGGTTCTCGCGTTTCGCAACAAACGGGAGATGTCCAAGTTGGCGCACGATGTCGCTGAGCTCTACAACCCCACGCTTGCCGATCATCCAGAGAACTATCCACTCTCCGACGCCGAGCTCCAGCTCGTGATCAAGGACATCCTGATGGTCGCAGACCCGTCCTTGGTCAAAGTAATCACCTATGATGACACGGTGGTGGGGTACGTCTTTGCATTCCCGGATCTGACGCCGGTACTGCAGTCGAACAGAGGGAAGCTAGGACCAATCCGGATTCTCCGGCTGCTTCGAGCCGCCGGGACGGTGCCGGAGGTGATCATAAACGGAATGGGGATCTCAGCTGAGTACCAACGACTGGGTGGAAACGCCCTGCTCTATCATGAGCTTGCGCGGACCATCACCGAGTCCGGGCGCTTTGTGAGGGCGGAATTGGTCCAGGTGGCCGAGTCGACCGACCTCATGCTCCGCGACCTGCGGACCCTTGGTGCGGAAGACCTGAAGCTGCATCGCGTCTACGAACGTAACGCCTAGTCCGCGGAGTCTGATTCGCTGCGAGCCGCCCTCTCTTCCCGGCGACGGATCTGTTCCTGCAGGTCCTCGCGATACTGTCTGTGGAGGAAGACGACCTGCGTGGACTTGAACGGATGGCTGGGGATCTGCGGCCCCACCACGTTTGTGGAGACCGTGATGGAGAACGCCGGCAGCAGGACCGGGGTCCGGGCCAGGTTCAAGTAGAGCGATGCTTCAACAGCCGCTGAAGTGACCCGGTAGTTGTACGGTCGCGGATCCGTGCGAACGTCGATCTCCCGTGATCGTTCGTCATATAGGATGCGCTCTACGCTGAACGTCGCACCGGGTAGCCCAACCACGGCCGGAGTGGCGGGATTGTTGTCGCGGTCGCCAAGTCCAAGAAGCAACTCGCCGCCAACGGTCCACAGCGTTGGCCCAATGGCGCTGCTAAACGCCCCGGGGAATCGGTATCCGCCGCCAACGGACAGTGGTATTGCGTAGATGCTGCGGACACGCTCCGGGAGGAGCCCCGCGGAGAGGTTGTAACCGGCGCGAATCCACCCGGCGTACCGCTCAGTGTGGACGTAGCGAGCGGTCGCCTGGACACCCATCAGTCCCATCGTCAGACCAACGTAGAGGTCATGGAGCGGGAACGTGGCGTAGGTCTTCAGATTATCGCTGAAGTGCGGGATTGGGCGGGCCTCTACGATGGATACCCAGATGGAGTTGAACTTGACTGCCCCGTGGCCGTAGGGAATCTCCCGAGAGGTGCCGTCCGGGAGCACGTCGACGATAGTGCCGTTGCGTGCAAGATAGACTGCGTCACGCTGTCGGTTGACGTACTGCGCATAGAGGAGATACCCAATCGAATCGTCCTGCACGAATACGAGCGGCCCCTCTTCGTGGGCGTCCCAGACCAGTCTTCCGTGCGGATCTTCCGGGTAACCGTCCGGCCCGTAGTGGTCCAGTTGACCTGAGGGCTCCAGGAATGATACTCCGTCTTGCGCGGACTCGAGTATCTGTTCTGCGCTCAACACGCCCGCCGCACCGTCTTGTGCGCCTGGCCCGGACTGAGCGCTCGCTCCCAAAGCGAGGGTGAGCATGAGCAGCAATGCTGCGGAGAGGACTCGGATGTCGTGCATGAGGGTCAAGCGAAGCGCCGGTCAGCCGACCTTACTCACACGGAGCCTACTCTCTACTTCCGCTCCGCCGGAATTGGCCTTCGCGAGTTCTTCAATAGCTACCTTGTCCTTGTCCGACTTGGTTCGCCCGGTGAGTACTATCTTGGTACTGCCAAAGAAGAGAAATCCGCTCTTCTCCACTTTCACCGTTACGTAGTTGCCCTCACCTACCGTTTCAGAACCACGGATTGCTTGCTCAATCATGTCCCGGGCTTTCGTTGCAGAAACCGCCATGGCTGCCTCCTACCGTTTCTCATACACCGTATGCTGTTGCGCGTCAATCCCGTCGGCGGATTCGCACCAGCAAACTACGGTATCCGGCCTGCTTTTTGCTTGTCACAACGGTGATACGGCGCCCGGAGTCTTTGAGGATCCGTGCCACGGCCGTACTGCGGGCAACAAGGAGGCACTTCCCCCGCGGCGAGAGCAGCTCGCTGAGTGCGTACCAGATCATGGCGGTCCACGGAGAATTAGGAATGGGATCACCAAGTATCACCAACCAATCAACTGAGTGGCGTTGCTGTAGGTTCACCGCGTGTGCAATGGTGGGAATTGCAGCGGTACGAGTGGAGGCTACGTTGCGCGCCGTGAACGCCAACGCAAGCGCATCACGGCTACAGTACCAGAGGACCGAACCGCGCGTGGCTCGTTGGCGAACGCCCGCGGCAACGTGGCCTACGTCGGCACCCAGAATCATGACGGTGCCGGAGAGCGAGACCGTTCGGAGCATGTCGAATACCAGTGAGGTTGCAAAATGCAGCTGATCAAACTCCCCAAGGCCATATGCAGTCTGGAGCTGATAGGGCAAAGTGGGTCCCGGAAACGCCAGGTGACCGCGGACGTATGGTGCGAGCTGCTCCGGTTCCGCCGCGAGCACCGGAGTCGCGCCACCGGTGAAGTGAAAGACCGTGTGGTTGGCTGTGGTGGCCGGAGCTGTCACTGACGCCCCCGCCTTCTGCAGCCAGGCGTGTGCGTGTTCGGCAAGCGGCTTCACAATCACCACCGCACCCATTCCGGTTGGAGAAAGCGCGGTAACCAATCCGGCGAGCATCCTCTGCAGTACCGGGTGGCCGGCCTTAGCCGGAATATTGGAGAGCACAAGGTCATATGCTCCCCTATCCTGGTCCGTGACATCCAGTGCCGGCTCCGCGGTGCAGTTGCGCAGGCCGTTGGCGCGAGCATTGTGCGCGGTGACCCAAACCGCCAATGCATCCCGGTCCCGAAGCGTAACGACGGCATGCGGGCACCGAGCGGCTACCGCAAGACCTAAGGTGCCCACGCCGCACCCAAGATCCAGCACGGCGGATGTGGCGTCCATATCCACGGCCCTCGGTAGCGTTCCCAGCAGCAGGTGCGATCCGGCGTCAACCTGATGGCTGGAGAAGAGCGCGTGGGTGAGCGCCAGTTCAATGTGCTGTTTGTCAAAGTGAAGCTGCACGCGCTTATGAAGCATCTGCAGGGCGAATTGGTCTGGAGTATCCACGCACGTACGGTAGTGTTCCACGGAGCGCGTGTAAAGACCTAGAACTCCATTGCCAGCGTCGCCACGTAGACGGTTGCGATTCCCGCCGCGGCAAGGACGGAGGCACACTCGTGCGCGGTCGCGCCGGTAGTGAACACGTCATCCACCAATAGGACCGCCGGTACGGAGAAGTGAAGCGGCCGCTCTCGCACCGCGCTGCGGGAGATACTGATGCACCCGCTGAGATTCCGTAGTCGCTGCTCAAAGCCCAGCTCCTTCTGGGACGTGCCGCCGCGGCGCTTCAAGAGCGGAAGCAGTTTGGTTTGGTGAAGCGCCGCCATTCGTCGGGCAAGCATCAGCACCGGATCATAGTCGCGGTGGGCGTTGCCGGTGCGACGCGCCGGTGAGGCGACCACCGGCAGGCGGCGCCACGCGCTCGGGAGCGACGCTGCAAGGTCGGCACAGAAGCGGTCTACGAGCCGCCATCGCGAGTTGAACTTGAACGCCCGAAGCGCCGCCTGCGCGGTCCCCGAGTACTCATACGCGCTAACGTGTGCGGAAAAGGCAAAATCCCGGTGCCGGCAACGCATGCACTCGCCGTGCTCGGAGACCAGGGGGATGGAACATGTACGGCATCTCGCCCCGTCCAGTCCGGAGCCGTGCGGTAGTGTTTGCCGTGCAATGGGCACAAGCAGTGCTGAACACTGCTCGCACAGCGAAGCGTTTCCTGGTGCGTCTACCGGTGCCGGCCCACAGGCCGGTCTTTCCATGCCGCATACCGCACATCGGTCTGGAACGAGTAGCGTGGATAGATTGCTGATGGCTCTCATGCCTCCTCTATTGGCGTGACGTCCGTTGTGCTTGTCTATGTGCAGAACTATGCGTACGTTACGCGCGAGTAACGATGGAGACCTACGATTTCATCATGGCGGGAGGCGGGCTTGCGGGCCTCAGCCTCGCGTACCAGCTTCACACGGGACCCTTCGCGGATCGTTCGATTCTCATCATAGACAACGTCATGAAGACGGAGAATGACCGGACCTGGTGTTGCTGGACACGAGAACCGCTACCGTTTGATCGCCTGGTCTCGCATCGGTGGGACAGAATCGGCTTCTATTCATCAGCGTTCAGTAGCGACATTGATCTTGCACCGTACACATACCAGATGATCCGCGGAATCGACTTCTACCGGCACACCCTGGAGGTGCTCCGAGGTGCTCCGCAGGTGACGTTTCTGCACAGCACGGTTGAAGAGATAGAGAACCACGAAGACCACGCCGTTGTCCACACTGAGCACGGTGATGTGCGCGGGTCTTGGGTATTTGACAGCCTGTTCTTGCCGGAAGACTTCAGAGCGGATACCACGCACTATCACTACCTTATGCAGCACTTCCGGGGCTGGGAGATCAGAACCAGAGACCCCGTTTTTGACCCGACTGTTGCAACCTTATTTGATTTTCGTACCGACTCAGACAACGACATGCGCTTTGTCTACGTGCTTCCATACTCGTCCACCGAGGCGCTTGTGGAGTACACGCTGTTCTCCGCAAATCTCCTGACAACCGAAGCGTATGATGAGGGCAACAGACGCTACATCGAGGAGATCCTTGGGGTTACCTCATACGAGATCACGCACATTGAGAAAGGGATCATCCCCATGACGGATCAACCGTTTCCTCGGCGCTTGGGAAGCCGGACCATGGCTATTGGCACCAAGGGCGGCCGCGTGAAGGCGTCTACGGGGTTTGCGTTCTACCGAACCCAACGCGACACCCAACAGATTGTCCATGCACTACAGACTGCCGGTTCGCCGTTTGCCGTCACGCGTCCACCGCGATACTTCGCCACGCTGGATACCATGCTGCTCCAGATCCTGTATCGGCGCGGCGAGCTCTCAGAGAAGGTCTTTGGCCGCCTCTTCGCGCGGAACCCCATTGACCGTCTTCTGCGCTTCCTGAACGAGGAGACCACCGTTTGGGAAACGTTGGCGCTGATGGCCACCGTTCCCTGGGCCCCGTTTATTGCGGCCTGGTTTCGCGTGAAGGTGCTTGGTCGCCTGTAGTCGCGTTGTTGATAGACGTTCCGGGAGGAATTGGATGTCTGCACTCGATCTGATCCTGAACCAAACGCCCGCGGTGATTGCGCTGTTGTTCGTGTGGCTTGGTGCGATGATTGCCGTGCCCATCCTTCGATGGACGCTCGGTGAAGGTGCAGAGCACGTGGGCATCAGCATTGGAGTGCTTGCGCAGGTAGCGCTGGTTGCGGTGCTGCTGTTTGTTGCGTTTCCGCTCGGGCAGGCGATTGCTATGACGGTGGCCATCCCGGT
>CAYTGY010000008.1:0-31442 GCA_964437265.1 uncultured Spirochaetaceae bacterium
ATGGGTGGCAGGTTTAAATCGTAACGACCGGCAGGTTTGGAGCGTAATTCCCACACTCGAAGCAGACATCTCGAATGGATCTGTGAGTAGGTCCGTCTGCCAGCTCGCCGGCTCCGCGAGAACACCGGTGTCGGGATTGCGTCGAGTGAAGTAGACCTCGTTACAATCCTGAACCCCGACACCATGTGCAGTTTCAAAAAAGGTCCAGGTCTTGTCGTCGGGGAGCGCATCGCCCATGATCCACGGCACGAGGGTCTTCCCATGCATGTGGTCAGGACAGACCGTACCAACCATGTCGAGCAGCGTCGGCGCAATATCGACTATCCCTGCAGATACAGAGCGAACCCAATTGCCCTTGGGCACCACTTCCGGATACCGCACGATCAGCGGGACACGTACGGATTCGGTATTGGGGGTCCCCTTCTGGACAAGGCCATGGCTTCCGAGGTTGTCTCCGTGGTCGGAGAGAAAGACAACGATCGTGTTCTCTGAGAGCCCGTTCTCGTCCAGCGACGTGAGCAAGCGGCCAACAGCTTGATTCAGCCAGGTTGTGGCGCCATAGTACTCGGCAATGAGTTCGCGAAGTCCATACGGTTGAGGAAGATCCAGTGTATACGGCAGTTCGTGGGAGTAGTAACGGTAGTCCCACCGGTAGATACGCAGCCAACGTTCAGGACCGTCAATAGAGAGATCAGCTCGAACGTTCTCACGCAAGACGATCAGGTCGGGATCATACATCTCCCTGAACTCCTCCGGGATGTCGGCTATTCGGCAATGGGGTGGTGAAATACTATAGTAGAGGAAGAAGGGGTCATGCGACGTCCTGTCTGAAAGGTACTTGTCAACCGCATCCGCTTCGAAGCACACACTGTAGCCTGGCGCTGCGAACTCTGGACCACCGTTCTCTGTGAAAAGCTGTCCCGTATAGGCGTGATGTACACGCGGGAGGAGCGAATAGTCGAATCCAAGATCGTGAGGCCAGGAGTGTATATGCCACTTCCCTATCACGGCTGTCTGGTATCCGGAATCCTTGAGGGCTTCTGGGAGTGTCTTTGACTTGAGGTGCGGGCGGCCATGCTCGGGGTACTCTGGCATCAGTATGTCGCCTTGCCTGCCGCGATATGAGACGTTCGCACTACCACCGGTACAACTCCGGTTGTACTTCCCGGACATCAGGACCGACCTTGCCGGCACACAAATTGGGTAGCTTGAAAGCGCGTACTCGAACCTTGTCCCCTCGGCCGCCAGCCGATCAGTGTTTGGCGTTTTGACGACGGGGTTCCCGTAGCAACCGGTTGTCCATGGCTGGAGCTGATCGCAGATACAGACAACAATGTTGGGTCTCTGGTGTTCAGACATACTTGTCCGCGTACTCTTGAACGGTGCCACGACTATACACTCCAGGTGTTCTTTGACATATCTGGTATGTCAATCATAACAATCGATTGATTGAGTGTATCAAGGTGACCAACCTCCCGCGGGGTCATGTTCCCCGTGGCTTCGGCCGAAGCGTCGGCGCCCCTGTGCGAGATCGAAGTGAAGTCGTCGGTACACGGCGAGGATATTCTCCACGGGAACGTCGGGACCATACAATTGACTTCCGCATGCGATGAATCCCCCCGCGTTTTCGAACGTCTGTGTGATAGCATCCACATGTTCGTCGACCGCTGCCACGGTGGCCGTGGGGAGTACCTGCTGGGTGTCGATGCCCCCGTGGAATACGATCCTACCGCCAAACCGCCCCGCCAGGGTGGCGGGCTCCATGCCGACAGCACTCGTCTGCACCGGATCGATAATATCGACCCCTGCTTCAACGAGGCTGTCAACGAGGTCCGCGATAGCTCCGCAGGAGTGCATCATCACTGCCAGTCCGTAGCTGTGGGCGAGGTCACAGAGCTTGTGAATGTTGGCGTAGTAGAACTCGTGCCACATTGCGGGGCCGAGCAGCAGACCGTTCTGCGTTCCGAAGTCGTTGCCGAAGAAGAACACGTCAAGTTTGCCCTTCAGTACGGTGAAGATCATGTCATTGAGGTCCAAGTAGACGTCGGTGACTCTGTCTATCAGCGTGCGAACCAGCTCGGGTTCGAGCGCGATCTCCGTCAGGAAGCGCTGGAAGCCAAATATCCGTACCACGTCTCCGAGGATGCCGCTCCACAAGCCGCCGATGATGATCCGATCGTGCCGCGACTCCGCTGTTTCGACGATCGGTTCGAAGTCGAAGTCGGCACGGGACGGCCATCGGTGTTGAAGAATCTCCGCTGCAGAGGTGGCTTTCTCCAACGGTCCCTCGATTGCGTGGTCCACGGTGAATTTGCTGTCATAGGCCCCGCGGCGAAACCGTATGCCAAACGGACAGGTCCGCTCTGTCTCCGTGACGCGAAGTTCGCGGCCGCGATAGAACGGTGTGAAACCTTCGTTCTGGGAGATGTCGCGGCCGGGTAGGTAGAAGAACTCGGCCCCGAGTGCATCGAGAAGCTCCTCCTCAGTCGTGCAACCCAGGGCGTCCCTGAGGTGGAGATCGGTCTCGCGTTCGGCCATATAGTCGACCATCGGTCGCGTCAGCTTCTGATGTGCGAGGGTCGCCGCAAATCGTTCCCGCGTGACGATTGGCTCGGTCATATCGCCTCAAACGTGTAGAGGAACGTGTCGTATACTGCAAGCCGATCGATCGCCACGGCGGAGCCGGTCCGAATCCGATCACTGCCGTTCACATCGCGCAGACTGTAGATCCTGCCCCAGCCGAACATTCGTTCGTCACCTCCGTCGTTCATGAGGCCGTCGACCACCCAATAGACAGTCTTCGGACAGCCATCAACGACCGCGTACAGGACGTGATCCTGTCCACGCTTGAGCACGCCCTGGTCGCATTCCCAGGAAACCTGCGTTCTGCTGTCGTTCATGAGCAGGCAAATAGTCCCCCGGTCGGTGAAATAGGCGAGCAATCCACGGCCGCTCTTGTCCCGCGTGTCGAAGATGGGTGCGAACGGTTGCATCCCAGCGCAATTGAGTCTGAGTTCGATCGTGAACGCGCCTCGAAAGTCGTGGTCCGGCGGTGCTGGTTTCTTGAACCGCTCTCGAAGGTCGAGGTTCGGCAACCTTGGCATTTTGTAATCGCCCGGGCGGGGACTATCGAGATCGAGTATCGGCGTCAGTTTCCGCCGTTCGCGCACCTTTCCATCGAGCGTCGACGCTTCACCGAGCTCACCCCAGAGGCCCTGCAGCATGTACGGGTCGAGCTTGTGGATCCGCGCGGCTTCCTTCTCGGTCTCGCTCACGTAGATCTCGCCACCATCTTCCACAAAATCCGGATAGCTGATTCCATCGCCCGGCTCATCGGCGTAGAGCGCAATCTCGGGCTCAGACCAATGGATGAACCCGTCGCGCTCGATTCCGCCAAGTAGCCAGACCGGGTTGCGGTTCGCGTTGTACCGCTTCGCCGAGAAGTGGTAGTCGCCAAGCGAGTTGTTGTGGAACCAGTAGAGGTACTTGCCGTTGGAGAACCGCTTGACGAAGTTCGCAGCCCGAGGATGCTTCACGAGGCGTTTGCCCGGCCCGTAGTCCATGTGGGCCGGCGGCGACCAGTTCCTTCCGCCGTCCCGGCTGTAGGCGTGGCCGGGGTGGCCGCTTGTTGTGCGATACGTGCAGAGGAGTGATCCGTCGGCAAGGCCCACAGCGTTGTGCTCATCCGCGACCGAACCCTCGAGCGGGCGTATCCCCGTGTCTCCCTCCGGAAGCGTCTCGAATACCAGCTTGTGCGTGTCGGGCTCGGTGGCGATGTTGTCACTCCGGATGAATGCCCCCTCGCTGGCCGCCATGAAGCCCCACCCAAAGCGATGGACCTTTGCGAAGCCGAGGATCATGGCTCCTTCGTGCAAAATCGGCTTGCCGACACCCCACCAGAACTGGATCTTGCCGTCGTACGGGTTCGCCAGATCGCACGCGAAGTTCCGGATGGGTACGGAGCCGCGCTCCGAACTCCAGTGGAGTCCGTTGTCGTCAGAGTAACGAAAGGCCATTGTGCCAAGCGTATCCACCCGCCCGATCGGGCCATCGTCGCTGATGACCGACTCCAGGTTGTCTTCGTTGAACGTGTAGAACGCGTAGATCCGACCGTACGGCGTGAGAAACGGCATCGCCCATGACGACACCGGGCAATCCGGGTTCTCAATGTCAACGGAGTCCGTCCAGGTCTGACCCTTGTCCGTGCTGCGACACGAGACGACGTGCTGGCCCGGTGCACCCTCCCGCGTGTCGCAGACAGTTGCAACACAGACCCACGTTGCATCCTCCGCAACTACGATGTACGGCTGGTCGATGTAGCCGTCTTCGCGTATCGGGTGTCCCGTGCCGATATTCCTGTAGTCGATCATCGACTTACTCCTTCACTGGCATACGTTCTGATAGAGTCAAGGTCGATCAGGAAATGCGAACCGCGGTTGCTCTCAATGAGGTCGACCTCGAAGCCGTCACCGAAGTAGAGGCGCCGGCCCGGAAAGCGGATCGGATTGACGAGCTCAACCGGAGATGACTCTCCGAGGCGCACAGCGAACTCGTCGGCCCCAAAGACAACCGTAATCGAGTTCCAGCCGTCCAGGTCGATCCGACCGATCGGCTGCCAATCGTCCCTGCCGTACGCATAGACCAGTCCAGGGCGGTTCCCCGGCAGGCCGACTCGGATGGGAATCCGATCTCCGAACGAGCAGAGCACGAGATTGCCGGCAGCCTGCGCGGTCAGGACGCGGAAGTCGAACGATAGCATCAGTTCCTGACCGGCGCGGAAGTCCACAGGATCGATCTCAACACCCGCAGAGCCGCACTCTTGGAGCTCGATGCACGTTTTCCCGTCGTGCGTCGTGAGCGCGGGACGGTGGTAGACGCGATTGGTGCACTCGTCTCGCCATCGTGAGTTCGCGGACGCGAAGAGATCCTTGTCGCGTGGCCAGACATAGCGAAGGCCGGGCTCCGGAATCGGGTCGACTATTGAAACGGCGATGCCGCGTTCGCCGAACGCGGATGTGTCACCGCCTGTGCGGATCGACGTGTTCCAAAGGGTGTAGCCCACGTAGAACCTCCCCTCGTGGGCTATTCCCTGGGCGTAGTGCGCAGGTTCCTGTCGACCGACAATTCCCGGCCCGGCCACGTAATCGTCTTCGTCGCTGCGGCTGAAGAAAAGGGCCAGATTGCTTCGCATGCCCTTGGTGGAACCGTTCCAGACGTCGTGATGGAACATGCAGTACCGATTGCCGGGTAGCGATATGCGATGCATCCGTGAGCTCTCGACCTCCATCCATACCCGCTTCGCGTCCGGTTCGAATTGGACCGGCTCACCCTTCCGTGCGCCGGTTCCCGTTGTCGTGAGAAACGGCGGATCGCGAATCGTTCTTCGGTAGTCCAAGTCGGGCTTCTCGTGGATGCCGCGAGAAGCCATCGTGTCTCGTATATACATCCGCAGGCGGCCGTCGGCCTGTTCCATGACGTGTGGTTCCCACTGAGCAAGCGGGTTGTCTACGTTGGAGACGGCGTTTGACAGCTGCCACGTTGCGCCGTCGTCGTCGGTATAGATCACGGCGCTGAAGTACGCAGAGCTGTCCAGACTCCCGAGGTTGTACTCGTCGCCGGCGACGAACGTCACGGGAAGGACCACGCGACCGCTCTTCAGGAGAGCGGGGTTCTGTGATGGAAACAGGTAGCCGGTAACTTCTGGAGCGCCTTCGCGTGACCCGCCGGTCCCTGCCGGGCTCATCTGTACCGCCCCGAAGATCCGTCTGTGCCGCCACTTCGCTCCCTGGCCGGGACCCAGCGTGCTCAGGTAGGTCCCGGCGAGAGTCGGTGTTCTCCGCCTGGCCAGGCGATCTTTGTCGATATCGAAGTAGGCACCCTCCCCGATGCACCACAGACACCACAACTCGGTGTCGCGGTAGTTGAGCAGGTTCGGCTGCCAATGTGTATGCGGCTCCTCCCATGCATCGAGCGGGGTGTCCGTGGCCTCCTCTGTAATGCGTACCGGGACGCTCCACTCCCTGCAATCCGGGCTGGTCTGCCACAGAAGGCGCTGGAACGGCATGGGCTCGCCGCGTTCTCTGAAGTAGCGCTGTGCATGGCCACCGTGGTGGTTATTCCAGACTGCGTGAAACCGATCGTCGAAATACGCGATCGAGACCATGTGTCCGAAGAGGTGCGTGCCGCCTGGTTCGTCTCTATGTAGGTAGTGCCGCTCAACCGTGGGTTGGTACAAACGATACCGTCCCGCCTCTTGTCTCGTCTCCATTGTCGTTTCACTCATGTCGTGCTCCTTTGGTCGTAGAGGTTGGGTGGACTCACACCGCCTCGAAGGTGTGGAAGTATGTGTTGTAGATCGCCAGTTTTTGGATGGTAAGTTCCGAGCCCAGACGGGCCGTTGCAGACCCGTTAACGTCGCGCAGCCGGTAGATCCTGCCCCAGCCGAACAGACGTTCGTCGCCTCCATCGTTCATCATGCCGTCCACGACCCAGTGGATGGTCTTTGCTCCTCCGTCGACCACGACATAGAGCACGTGATCCCCGTTTGGGTGGAGCACGCCGCTGTCGCACTCCCATGCGCTCTGCATTCGGCTGTCGTTGAGCGAGAGGCACACGGTTCGGCGGTCGGTGATGTACATGAAGAGGCCGCGGCCGCTCTGGTCTCTCGTGTCAAGGATAGGAGCCATCGGCCGCAGAGCACCGCAGTTCAGTCGCACCTCGATGGTAAAGGACCCACGGTAGTCGGTGTCGGGCGGAGGCGGATCGCGGTACGTCTTGCGGAAATCCAGGTTCGGCAGCTGTGGCATTGGATGCTCGATCGTCGTCGAGTTGTCGATCTCGACGATTGGCCTGAGATCCCGTTGGTGACGGACCACGCCGTCGAGCGACGCTTGCCGGCCCAACTCACCCCACAGGCCCTGTAGCAGGTACGGGTCAACAGCGTGCAACCGGGCCGCGCTCTTTTCGGTTTCGCTGATGTAGATGGTGCCGTCGTCTTCGATGAAGTCAGGGTAGCTGATTCCCGAGCCCGGCTCGTCCGCGTAGAGGACGATCTCGGGCTCCGACCAGTGTATGAATCCATCGCGCTCAACGCCGCCGAGCAGCCAGGCTGGATTGCGATTCGCACAGTAGTGACCGCCGGCGGCGTTGTAGTCGCCAAGAGAGTTGTTGTGGAACCAGTAGAGGAACTTCCCGTTGGAGAAGCGTTTCACGAAGTTCGCGGCCCTCGGATGTTTGACAAATCGCTTGGCGGGGCCGTAGGTCATGTGGGCGGGAGGCGTCCATGTGCGGCCACCGTCGCGGCTGTAGGCGTGGCCGGGATGGCCGCTCGTCGTTCGGTAGGTGCAGAAGAGCGATCCATCGCCAAGGCCCGCGACGTTGTGCTCGTCGGCTACGGTTCCCTCAAGCGGTCCAACGCCGCGATCCCCGTCGGGGAGCGTTTCGAAGCGAAGCTTGCTGACGTCCCTCTCCGTACAGATGTTGTCGCTTCGAATGAAGGCGCCTTCGCTTGACGCCATGAAACCCTTGCCGAAACGATGGACCTTCGAGAACCCCAGGAACATCGAACCATCGTGCAGGATGGGCTTGCCCACGCCCCACCAGAACAGGATCTTGCCGCCGTACGGGTTTGCCAGGTCGCAGGCGAACGGACGAATCGGCACGATCCCGCGCTCTTCGCTCCAGGTACGCCCGTCGTCGTCCGAGTATCGAAACGCCATTGAGCCGAGGGTGTCCACTCGCCGAACCGTTCCCAGATCGCCCACCACCTCCGTCACGCCGTCGGCGTTGAACGTGTAGAAGGCATAGATCCTTCCGTACGGCGTCAAGAACGGCATGACCCAGGACGAGACGGGATCGTCAGGGCTCTCGATGTTGACGAAGTCCGTCCACGTAGCGCCCTTGTCCCCGCTCCGGCAGGAGATAACGTGTTGTCCTGGAGCGCCCTCGCGCTTGTCCGATATCGTGGCCACGCACACCCAATCCCCCGATTGGGCAACCACCATGTACGGCTGATCGATGTAGCCGTCTTTGTGGATTGGTGTCCCGGTTGAGATATTCCTGTAGTCGATCACTGCGTCCTCCGTTCCTCCGGCTATGCTCGCCACCGCGGCGGTGCGCCGTGTCTATCGTACCCGATTGTTGACACATATGATATATCCGGTATACTACGATCTTGCAAGAGGCGGAAGGAGCCAAGATGTCTGCCAAGACCATTCACATAGTGTCTCACTCCCACTGGGACAGGGAGTGGTACATGCCATTCCAAGAGCACCGAGCGCGGTTGGTCGACCTTCTCGATTCGCTCATCGAGACGCTCGAAAACCACCAGTCGTTTCGGAGCTTCCACCTGGACGGACAGACGATTATTCTCGACGACTATTTGGAGATACGCCCTGAGAACCGTGAGCGCCTTGTCAACCTGGTGCGCGCAAAAAGGCTGTTTGTCGGCCCATGGTACGTGTTGCAGGACGAGTACTTGACCAGCGGCGAATCGGCGGTACGCAACCTCATGTTCGGGCTCCGGGCGGCGCGGACATACGGAGCACCGACGATGATTGGCTATCTTCCCGACTCATTTGGCAATATCTCTCAGATGCCGCAGATACTGCGCGGCTTCGGGATTGGTGCGGCTGTCTTCGGCCGCGGCCTGAACCGAATCGGTTCCGGCCCGTCCGGATACCACAGCGAATTGCGGTGGCGTTCTCCGGACGGCTCAACGGTCTTTGGCGTGTTCATGGCCAACTGGTACAACAATGCAAACGAGATACCGGCCGATCCAAGACAAGCCCAGGTGTTCTTGGAGCGAGCCCGGGACAATGCCGCCGCCGTTGCGACGACGGACCACGTGCTTCTGATGAACGGAGGCGACCACGAACCGGTTCAGCGGAATCTCGGCGACGTAATCGCCGCCGTACAGCGCGCTCTGGTCGATCGCCTGATTCACTCGAATCTTCCCGACTACGTTTCCGAAGTCTCACGGGCCGCCGGCGACCTTGCAGTGCACGAAGGTGAGATGGACAGCAGACACACCGCGGGTTGGCGCACGCTGGTAAACACGGCTTCGGCAAGAATCTATCTCAAGCAGATGAACTACCTGGGTCAGCGGACTCTCGAGCGAGAAGCGGAGCCCCTGTCGGTCTTTGCGTGGCTGTGCGGCGGGCGGTATCCCGACGCGTTCCTGCAGCACTCGTGGAAACTGCTCTTGCAGAACCATCCGCATGACTCTATCTGTGGTTGCAGCGTGGACGAGGTCCACGATGAGATGGTTACCCGTTTTCGTAGCTCCATGCAGCTGGCGCAGATTGTGGTTCAGAGATCCGCCCATAGCCTCAACGGCCAGATAGACACGCTTCGGTTCGGTGAGACGGCGGTGCCGGTGGTTGTCTGGAACACGCTTGGATGGACCCAGTCGCAGATGGTCGAGATCGATGTAGACATTGATGAGAGAGACGCCCTTGGCGCGTCGGTTGTGTCGGACGGAACGTACGTCGCGCCGGTAATGCTCAAGGACCGCGGGGTAGTATTTGCGTACGAGCTTCCCGACGACGCCTTTCGAATTGCCAAGAAGGTTCACCGGTACCGTGCACGGTTTCACGCGTCCGCGGTTCCGTCAATGGGGTACAAGACCTTCTACATAATCCGGGCGGACGACTCTCCTCCCGTAATCGCCAACAAGTATCTCGAGGTTCGTCTACAGAATGACGGCTCGGTGGATCTGCTGCACCGGGCAACGGGCCGTTGGAACCGCGGACTCATGATTTTCGAGGACGTTGGCGACTGCGGGGATGAGTACGATTATCGAGTTCCCGACAACGAGCGCCGCATAGCTACTACGGCGGGATCACCGACAATCGCGCCGCTTGAAACGGTTCAGGGGGAAATTGGGTGGAGCGTTACGCACACCTTGCAACTGCCGGCGTACCTCGTGCGGGAAGCTCCAAGCCACCGCAGCGCGGAGACGGTTGCCTGTACGATCCGCTGTGAGCTGAGGCTCGCACCCGACGCCGAGGCGTTGGACGTGAAGACCACGGTCGTGAACACCGCGCGGGACCATCGGCTGCGTGTTCTGTTCCCGACCGGTATCCGAGCGGACCACCACTTCGCTCAGGGTCAGTTCGACGTGATTCGACGGCCCAATACCCCTTGGGAAGGATGGGAGAATCCGTCCAACTGCCAGAAACATGAAACCTTTGTGGCGGTGGAGGGCGACGGTGCGGGCTTGCTTATCGCGAACCGGGGGCTGCCGGAGTACGAAGTTCTCCCGGACGGGGAGATAGCGCTTACCCTCCTGCGAGGTGTCGACCGAATGGACAACTGGGGGCTCTTCTGGACTCCCGGGGCTCAGTGTCTGGGCGAGCACACCTTCGAGTACTCGATTGTACCGTACGGCGGTACCTGGCTCGACAGCAACGCCTATCGAGAAGCGATTGCGTTTGCCTCGCCAATGCCCGCCTTTCAGAGCCCCGTTTCGAACGGGACTCGCGGCGACTGCGACAGCCTTTTCGCCGTAGAGTCTGGTCACCTCATTGTTTCCGCCACAAAACGTGCCGACGACAGCACGAACGACATGGTCTTTCGTGTCTACAACCCGGCTGAAACGTCACAGCAGCTTCGGCTCAGCACCTCCTTTCCCGTGTCCGCCGTCTACCGTGCCAGCCTGGAGGAGCGCCGTGAGGCCGCGCTTGATCTGTCCGTGGCCGGCGACGGTACGACCGTGTTCGAAGACTCGGTGCTCCCGAAGCAGATCGCGACCTATCTGGTCGAGGTGGAAGATGGACTACCGGCATGACGGTTGATCTCCACATGCACACGGATGCCTCGGACGGAACGGACTCAGCAGAAAGAGCAATCGAAAAGGCGAGTACCGCCGGCATTGGAATCGTAGCCGTCACGGACCACGACGGGGTTGACAGTGTGGCGGAAGCGATTGCTTGTGGAGCTCGGAGGGGCATAGGAGTCCTTACCGGCGTCGAGCTAAGCACTCGATTCAAGGACTACCCGGTTGACCTACTGGCATACGGATTTGACACCAGCAACCCTGGACTAACGGAGGCGATGAACAAGAACCGAGAAAACTTCAACAACATAGTTGTAGAGGCACTGACGGCGATCGAGCAAGACATTCCGGAGGTCAATGTTCGTGACTTCGAGGCCTACTTCGAGCGTAGCTCCCGCTATTCCTCTCGGTTCTACAAGGTGCATGCGTATCTGAGGTCGAGATGCCCGGGTGTGCAAACAGGACGGTACTTCAAATGGAGAAACGTATTCTCCGTGCAGGAACTATGCCGGCGCGTAGATGAAGCTGATGGATTTCCGGTCGTTGCCCACCCCGGTTTGTCATTTAGCCGACTCGACAGTAGCCAACTGGTTGCTACGTTGGTCGAACTGAAACAAGCCGGAGTTGCGGGGATCGAGTGCTTTCATCCCAATCACAAGGTCGAAACCCAAGCGCTGCTCAAACGCTGGAGTGTGGAGAATCGAATGCTGATAACCGCCGGAAGTGACTACCATGGTGACGGGCATGTTAGCAGCAGGTTGATAGGCGTGCCACTCAGTGAGCTCGAGATCACGCCACTCTTGGAGCGAATCTGAAGGTCGAGGCTGTCTCGAAGGAGGACATTCCACCACTGACGGATGTCGAAGAACGATCCTGAGCGGAAGGAGCAAGCATATGGATTTGGAGATACTCCACCACGATGTAGCATTCGGCAACGCAGGCGGTAAGATCATCTGGCAACCGCGCATCGAGTGCTGGTACGACGACAAGCGATTCGCCGGTGAGCCGCTTCCCGCCGAGTTCGATGGTCTCACGCGGCCGGAGATCTATCGGCGCCTCGGATGCTCGGCCCGCATATACGCCTTCAACCGATGCTTTCAGAAAGTGCCGAACTCCCGCATCAGTCGCGAACGAGTTGAACTCTCAGACACCGAGTGGGAGATCCGGGTTTCCACGCCTATTGGTACTATCACGGAACACTGGCACTCAACCCCGTCGAGCTGGGCACCCGTGAGAGACAAGTGGAGCGTTTCGACCGTCGAAGACCTGCGCGTCATGGGCTGGATCCAGGAGCACACCGAGTGGCGGTTCGACCGTGAAGCGTATGACGACGTGCGGTCCGAATGGTCGGGGCTGGGAGCACCCACGATCTTCATGCCTCGGGTCAACGTCCAGCACCTTTACATAGACCTGATAGGCGTGGAGGGGGGCGTGTTCATGCTCTACGACCGGCCCGACGATGTCATTCGATACTTCGAGATTCTGCACGAAAATCACCTGCGCCTGATTGACGTCATTTCAGATTCGCCGATCGACATCATCAACTTCGGCGACAATGTCCATGCCGGGACACTCTCGCCGCAACTATTCACCGAGTACGTGCTGCCCGCGTACCAGGCTCGATGCGAGAAGCTCCACTCAGCGGGTAAGTTCGTCCACTCTCACTGGGACGGTGACACGCGCCCACTGCTTCCTTTCGCGCGCGAGACCGGTTTGGACGGTATCGAGGCGATCACCCCAACTCCGCAGGGCGACGTCGAGCTCGAGGAGGTGAAGGACGCACTTGGTGACATGTACCTCATTGACGGTGTGGCGGCTATTCTTTTCGATCCGCTCTACCCGGTGGAAGAGCTTCTCGCTCAGGCGCAAAAGGTCATCGATTTGTTCGCTCCCAACCTGATCCTTGGCATCTCCGACGAGATATCGTCGACCGGGGACATCTACCGTGTGAGAGAGGTGGGCGGACTGGTGGACAGGTACAACGCGGGGAAGGGGTAGATCAGTCATGGTGTCCGTCACTCGTATCTCCGACGGCGAAGCTTTTCGTTGACATAAGCGGTATACCAGGTATACGATTGACCACGACCCAACAGTGGGTCGAATGCTCTATCTATTCAGGAGGTTTCTATGAACGGAAAATGGATTGCGGTATTGGTGCTATTGGCCATTGCCGCTGGAGGCGCCTTTGGCGCCGGCACCGCCGAGGACCAAGACGGCGGAATGGGCTACGGGTTCCGCGCCACAGGGTTCCCCATTGTGGATGAGACCGTAACGATGACGATGATGGGCAGGCGACACCCCGTTCACTCGGTCGATTGGTCTGAGATGGCGTTCTTCAAAGACATGGAAGATCTAACGAACATCCACTTCGAGTTCAACACTCCACTGGCCGCAGACTACAACCAGGCGAAGCAGCTCGCATTCGCATCAGGAAACCTGCCTGATGTTTTCGCATCGGGTTTCGTTACACCCGCCGAAGAGGTGCTCCATGGCAGCGAGGGGGTTCTGATTCCGCTCAATGATCTGATAGAAGATTACATGCCGAATCTGCAGGAACGGGTGGTGCAGGACTATCCAGATCTGCTGAAATCAATCACAACGCTCGACGGGAACATCTACTCATTGGTGCAGTTTGACCTCCGGCGCCTCTACCCGCTCTGGATCAATGGCAAGTGGCTTGCTGCGCTCGGTCTTGACATGCCGACAACGACCGATGAGCTATACGATGTCCTTCTTGCCTTCCGCAACGAAGATCCGAATCAGAACGGCCTGAGGGATGAGATCCCCATGACGAGCGTATCAGCGAACACCGGCGGTCACATATTCAAGCAACTGCTCTCGTCCTTCGGGCTCTTGCTGAACGGTATTCAGGTGCGCGACGATGAGGTTATCTACGCACGGATGGAGCCGGAGTACAAAGCATTTCTGCAGTACTGTAATCGGCTCTATGCGAACGAGTTGATGGACCCTGAGATGTTTGCACAGGATACAGCCACCTACAGGACAAAGATCAGCAGTGGCCTGGTAGGGATGGTGACCGAAGCATGGGCGCGTAACGCGTGGCCCGATGCGTCGGACAGCATCGAGGACTTCAACAGCTATCCCGGTGTTCCGACACTGACCAGTCGCGTGAACGACGAGAACCTCATGTACGTCGACTCGGTATACAAGCGCGGGCAGTTCGCAATCACGAGCGAGTGCGACTACCCGGAGGCCGCAGCCCGGTGGGTAGACTGGCTCTACGGTCTGGACGGCGTGGCAATGTTCCTCAGCGAAGGCTACCTCTGGGAATGGGTCGACAAGAGCCAGCTACTCGTGCAACCGCTCATGGACTCCTATACGCCTCAGATCGAGTCACAGTTCACACCGAGGCCGGGAACGTTCTTCCCGTCGTGGGGGCCGGCCTTCATGGACCGCATCGGCACAACCAAGGTGGAGCCTACACTGCAGGATGAGTTCCAGGCCTCAAAAAGCGCGCAATTCGAAGAGCTCTACTATCCATACACACAGACCAGCTTCCCGGACACGTACCTGACTGTCGAAGAGCAAGACGCGATCGGCGCGATCACGGGAGATCTCAACGCCTACGTGAACCAGATGGATATCGCCTACATCACCGGCGAGGAGCGGTTCGATAACTACGACGAGTACCTCGAGATGCAGGTCAACCTGGGTGTCCAGGGCTTGATCGACATCTATCAGACAGCGTACGACCGCTGGAAGTCATTCTAGCGCAGCTGGACCGTTGGGCGGAAGGCGGCACGGAAGTGTCGCCTTCGCTCTCAATCGACTACATCTATGCGACAGAGGCCGGCTTTGGATACCTATACGCTCTACAATCCTCGCATCATTGAAGGAAGCATCTACGACGGTGCTTTCGGCTGTGGCGAATTTGCCTACAACCACATGGTGTCGATCGAGTGGTTCGACGGTAGCTTCTACGCCGTTTGGGGGGCCAACCCCACAACCAATCGCGAAGGACAACCGGGTCAGGTCAACGTGCTCTCCTCGAGCAAGGACTTCGTCTCATGGTCTCACCCGTTGGTCCTTACCGGACCGGAGCTCTCGGTGAATCCTCTGGACGTCGGCGCGGAGGTGTTTTGGCAACCCGAACTTATCAACGTCAACGAAAAGGAGCTCTGGTGCTTCTGGTCATTCGGCAAGGAACCGCCGTTTGATCATGAAACTCCCGAATGGGGAGATCCGGATAGTGGTCGTGGTCTCTACGTGAGCCGACGAACCGCGGGTGCGGACTCCCGCTGGCAGCATACAAAGATCATGGGTCTGGTGGACATCGACGGTGTGGTGTGCGCTCCATTCGCGTCTCAGAATCCGTTCATGTGCGCCGATGGGCGAATCATCATTCCGATCACCCTGACCGATGGGGCCGGTGCTCCAACCGAGGATGATCCCGGGCCCATCGCACGGCGATGGAACGTCTGTGCTTGGACGGATGACGAGGGGACGAGTTGGAACCTGTCCAATCCGATCAGCAGGGTGGACGATCCTTCTGCACAGTGGGAGCCGCACTTCTGGGAACAACACGACGGGCGAATCCGAGGCGTCATGCGGAACTTTGACGCTCCCGAGGTGCGCACTGCCCCGCTACCGCCTGTCCAACGGCAGCTGACCGTAGTCAGTGAGCCGACAAGGAGGGGAGAGCCGATCAGCTTCGAGCTTGAACCAACGTACGCCTTCATCGAGACCGGGCGCACACGGTCTCAAGTATTCCGCGTGGGTCCACGGTGGTGCATGCTCGGCGCTGACTCCTACACTCCCACCGGAGGAAGAATCCAGCTTGCGTTGTACTTCAGTCGGACCGGCGAGATGGACTTTGTCGCCGGTCCCATGTACAACACTCGGCACGCATACTCCACCTACTCGCAAGGGATCGAGAGAAACGGGCGCCTGTACATCGCCTGGACGACTACCGAAAATCGGCATTCACAGTGGCGAATCCGCTCTGCGGTGGTCGCCCCGGCTCCCGCCGATGACAGACACTACGTTTGGCCAAGGTCTCGCTCGATTCAGGGCGAGAAGTGGGTCTATACTCCTGCACCGGACATCAAGGAATTTGACGGTCGCGAAGCATTGCACGTGCGGATGAGAGGCAGCGCAGGCGTTGAAGTTGACCATGTTGCGTTCGATCGCGGGCAAACCCTGACTGTCACCTTCAGTGCCAAAGCTCTCACAGTACAGAAACAAGGCAGTCTGGTCCTCTGTTCGTTCGGAGACCGGATTCCGATCAGGTTGGGGATTCCGTCGTTTCGCCCGGAAGCTCTCTACGCCTATGGCTACGACCAGTGGCAGCGAGTCGGCATATTCTCCCAGAGCGCATGGCACGACATCTCACTGCAAATCTCCTGCCACGAGTTTGTGGTTTCCGTGGACAACGAGATCACCCGGACATTCAGGAACCCGGTCCCGTCTCCGTCACCTCGCCTCTACCTGGGGGACGGCTACGAGATAGATCACCACTACGCGTCCAACGACGGATCGGAGTTCCTGATCGATCTGCAGTCTCTCGCAACGAAGGTGATCTAGGATGGAAATGACGCGCCCTGCCGAATCCCGGCAGAATCAGCAACGCGGGAGCTCGGAATCATCCCGGCTACGTGACTCCATTACGCGCGCTCTTCGAATCGCCGGTATGGCCACGATCATAGCCGTGCAGGTGCTGATGGTCGTTTCCAGCGGAGTCGACGCGCAGTCCGGAGTTCCGCTGCGTGACCGGCTGGGTGTCGGCAGGGTAAGCGATGCAACCACCTACTTCACAGAGCGTTCAGAGCCGTACTACTCCGCGGTGAAAGCCGAATACGACCAATCGTCACAACAGCGCGAGCGTGTTTGGACGTGGGCTACCGACGGCGCATCCTTCCCTTCTGATGGCCCTGCTTCGGACCGGACCGTGACCGCGGCGGGGGTATCTGCGATTGTGGCCGGCAGCGATGTCACTCTGCCGATCGCGTCTGGCTACGAGGGTCGCTCCGGTGATACGTTGCTCTTCGGCGAGGATTACGAGTGGTTCGAGTGGAATCTTGAGGTCCCGGAAGACGGGCTGTACGAGTTGGCAATCGACTACCGGCTCTTCCCGGGAACTGCGAATCCAGCGGTGTTCACGCTTGCGATTGATGGCAGTGTCCCGTTCCTTGAAGCATATCGCGTCGAGTTCCCGCGGTTCTATCGCGATCGGGGGGAGCCGCGAGTCAACAACGTTGGTGACGAGGTGCGTCCCCAGCAGGAGGAGCTCCCGGGTTGGCGGACACGTCCGGTGTCTGACAGTGAGGGCAAGTACCCGCAACCGCTTCAGTTCCATCTGGAGGCGGGTAACCGCCGTCTCAGGCTGACCTTGGTGGAACAGGGAATGGCCGTAGGCGAGATTTATCTGCGGCGACCTGCACAGGTCCCATCGTACTCCGAAGTGCGGGCCGAGTATCAACGACGCGGCTTTGGGCCTGCCACAGTGTCGGCTACCTTGCAGGCCGAGAGCAGCGTCATTGAGAAGAGCGATCCGACGCTCCGCAGAGAGAGCGACGGGGATCCGTTGACTGTGCCGAGCGAGGCCGGCCGCCGTCTGCTGAACACAATGGGTGCCTGGCGCTGGCGTAATGGTGGCCAGGAGATCGTATGGCAGCTGGACGTTCCGGAAACCGGTCTGTATCGGATCGGGATGCGGTTCGGACAGTTCTGGACACAGGGTCTCCCATCATACCGCCGGATCCAGATCGATGGCCATGTGCCGTTTCGGGAGCTGCTCGCCTACGCATTTCCGTACGATCGCGAGTGGCAGTTCACCGAGCTCTCCACCGAAGAGGGCGAGCCGTTCGAGTTCTATCTCACCGAGGGAGCGCATACGCTTTCGATGACGGTCCAGATGGGCGAAGTCGTCGACGTGATTCACGCGATAGCCGACGACTCGCTGTTGCTCTCAAAAGTGGTGCGGCAGATCATCATGATCACCGGGAGTGATCCGGATCCGAACTACGACTACGACCTGGAGGACAAAATCCCGACGCTCCTCGCTGATCTGGAGACGCTTCGTCAAAGCATGCTCGACAAGGTCGACAAACTCACCGAAGCCAGCGATCGCCGCCCACCGATGGCTAACAACTTCCTCACCATCGCGAACCAGCTCAGCGAGATGATCCGCGACCCTGACCGCATATCGCGCAAGCTCAACGATCTTGCGAATGCCCAGTCGAGCCTGGGAGCATGGTACCTCAGCACCCAGCAGATGCCGCTGTCCGTGGACTGGATCGTACTCGCCGGCGAGGACTACACCGTTGGCCGGGCTCACTCGAACTTCCTTGAGAAGCTCCGAGTAACCATCAAGAACTTCGTCGTGTCGTTCACCAAGGACTACGACAGTGTGGGTAACATCTACGATGCGGGGTCCGGCGATACCACGCTCTTGAACGTTTGGGTTTCTCGTGGAACCGAGTGGGCTGAGATCATCAAGGAGATGGCCGACGAGCAGTTCTCCGGAGATACCGGTGTCCTGGTGAACATGAACGTGCTCCCGCCGAATCAGCTCAACGCGGGTGGTGGGGCCGGAGCCCAACCGGTCAACGCGCTGATGCTGGCAATCGCTTCCGATCGGGCACCGGACATAGCTCTGGGGACATCGACAACATCGCCTGTCGAGTTCGCGATCCGTGATGCAGCGGTCGATCTGAAGCAGTTTGACGACTACGACGCAATCGTGAATCGTTTCCTTCCCGGGATCATGGCCCCCTTCGAATACCGCGGCGGCGTTTACGGTTTCCCGGAGACGATGGATTTTCGCTTGCTCTTCTACCGAAAGGACATCATCCAGGAACTGGGCATCGAACTCCCTGAGACCTGGGTGGACGTCTATCGAAGAGTGTTGCCGGTCCTTTATCAGAACGGGATGCAGTTCTACTACGCCATTCCTAGCGAACTGGGAGCAATTGATCACAACTTCGCACCGTTTCTCTACCAGCACGGGGGTACGTTCTACAAGGAGAACGGGGCGCGTTCAGCGCTGGACTCGCCCGAAGCATTCCTCGCGTTCAGGGAGTACACGGAGCTTTACACGAGCTACGGGATTCCGGTGGTGGCCAATTTCTACAACCGAATACGCACTGGCGAAATGCCGATCGGTGTCGGAACCTACGGGATCTACATGCGTCTTGCAGTAGCAGCACCGGAGCTCGCCGGCAGGTGGGGAGTGGCGCCGTTTCCCGGCACGCTCAAGCCCGACGGAACAATTGACCGGACGGTGGGAGGGATCGCGCAGCAGTCCGACGTTATTCTGGCCCAGACTGAACACCGCGAGGAGTCGTGGCAGTTCCTGAAATGGTGGACCAGCGCACCGGTTCAGGAGCAGTTCGGGCGGGAGCTCGAAGCGCTGATCGGTGCTGAAGCACGCTGGAACACTGCGAACATAGAGGCATTCGAGCGACTCGCGTGGAAGCGCGACGACCTTGGAATCATCCGCGACAGTTGGCGCTGGGCCCGCGACATGCCGGTGGTGCTGGGCGGCTACTTCACCGGGCGTCACATCGTGAACGCATGGAACCGCGTGGTGCTGAGCAACTCGATGGTTCGCGATTCACTGGAACAGGCCGTTGAGGATATCAATCGGGAGCTTCGAATGAAACAGGAAGAATACGGCGTACAGGAGTCGATCGTCGATGAGTAGCGGATCGCACGACCGGGGCGTGGCGACGCTCCAACATGAAGAACTCAATGCTTCTGTACTGCCGAGGCCGTCTGGAATAGGCGAGCGGGTCCGACTCTTCTGGGCGAAGTACTGGATCGCGTACATTTTCCTTGCGCCGTTTCTCCTTTTTTTCGTAGTGTTCCTGATAGCGCCTGTGATCGTTGCTGCAGTAACCAGCCTGACCAACTACAACATGCTCCAAAGCCCGTCGTGGCTCGGTCTGGACAACTACAAGTTCCTATTCATGGACGACGATGTTTTCCTGATCGCGCTACGGAACACGCTCATCTTTGCCCTGGTTACCGGGCCAATCGGCTACATAATGTCCTTCTTATCCGCGTGGGTCATCAACCAGCTTCGTTTTCGCAATGCGTTTGCGCTCGCGTTCTACGCGCCGAGCATAACAAGCGCTATCGCGATGAGTGTTGTGTGGCTCTATTTCTTCTCCGGAGACAGGTACGGGTTGATCAACAATGTTCTTATCAACCTTGGATTTCTCGATGAGCCGGTAATATGGAACAGGGATCCCAACACCATTCTTCCGGTGATCATCGTAATTGCCATCTGGATGAGTATGGGAACCGGGTTTTTGGTCTTTCTGGCGGGTCTTCAGAACGTCCCGCGTCAGTACTACGAAGCGGCGGAGATCGACGGAGTCAGAAACAAACTACAACAGCTGTGGTACATCACGCTGCCGCTGGTGAAGCCTCAGTTGCTCTTTGGTGCGGTGAACTCGATTGTGCTCTCGTTTGGCGTATTCGACATCGCAGTATCCGTGGCGGGTATTCCAAGTCCCAATTACGCCGGCCACACGATGGTGACTCACCTGTATGACTACGCATTCATCCGGTTCCAGATGGGGTACTCGTCGGCGGTTGCCGTGATTCTGTTTGTATTGACCTTCACACTTGGCAGGATCGCGTTCCGCGCTCTGGGCGCCAGAGATCGTAGGTAGGAGTTGAGACGGATGATGTTGCTAAGGAAGACAGTCTTCGTCGGAACCAGGCAGGTCACCATTCGGATCACCCCATCATGGGTGGTCATCTACATCATCATGATCGCTCTGGTCGCTTTCACCGCGCTTCCGCTGATCTACATGGTCTCCACGGCGTTCAAACCGATCGATGAGCTGTTCATCTTCCCGCCAAGGTTTCTGGTCCGGCGCCCGACAACAGAGAACTTCGTTGACCTTGTCACCAGTCTCTCCAGCTCGACAGTGCCGTTCACCCGCTACGTCTTCAACAGCTTGTTCACGACGGTCGTGACTGTTGTGCTAACGGTGCTTGTCTCAGCAATGGGCGCGTTCTCACTGGTGAAGTACCGTCCGCCGGGCGCCAAGACGATCTTCGCGGTGGTTGTTGCAGCGCTGATGTTCAGTCCGCACGTGACTCAGATTCCGCGGTATCTCATTGTCAACGGCATGGGCCTCATCAACACGTACTGGGCGCTGATCCTTCCGAAGATAGCGGTGGCGTACAACTTCTTCTTGATGAAGCAGTTCACCGAACAGGTTCCAGACGAACAACTCGAGGCGGCTCGCATTGACGGTGCGAACGAGTTGATCATTTTCTGGCGGATCATGATGCCCGCGCTGAAGCCTGCGTGGGCGACACTGATGGTCCTGTCGTTTGTTGCCAACTGGAACGACTTCATTACTCCGTTGATATTCACCACGAGCCAGGCGATGAAGACGCTTCCCTTGGCGCTTCACACGATAGCCGGAGGCGTGGCAGCTGCGAGTATAGGTCGGGCGGGAGCGGTTGCTGCAGCCACCTTCTGCATGACGGTGCCTACCGTTCTTCTATTTTCCATCATGCAGAAGCGCGTGATCGAGACGATGGTGCACTCGGGGATCAAGGGATGAGCACACGATTGGCACGCTCCGGTCTGCCGCCACGCTCGCGAGTCCTGGCCGGAGGGAGAGCCGGTTGGACCAGTGTCCTGCCGGTAGTCGCGTTCGTACTGATGTCGTGGCTCTTCGGGCCTACGGCAGTTTGGGCGCAGAACCACCGGTACGACTACGTTCTGTGGAGGGATGAACCGCTGCCGATTCCCAAGGCCTACAATGTTGTCCGTGTTATTCGATATCTGGGAACGATCGGTGGATTCAAGGAGCCGCAGGACCTGTTCATTGATGGGGACGACGTGCTGTACGTGGCAGATACCGGCAACGACCGTATCTTGAAACTCAGTCCGGAAGGCGACGTACTGGGGGTTTTCGGAGGTGATCAACTCGGACTCCGGGAGCCGCAGGGTGTGTATGTCGACGAGTTCGGTGATCTGCTTATTGCCGACACGGAGAATGAGCGTGTTGTACATCTATCCTCCGACGGAGCAGTGGTTGAGGAGTTCACCTCTCCCACCTCCGATTTGCTGGGCGACTATTTCACCTTCGCGCCTGCGAAGGTCTCTCTGAGCCCAACCGGGTATATCTACGTCCTGCGTGGTCGCACAATCATGATGATGGACTCCGGGAACTACTTCCGAGGCTACGTTGGGCAGGGCCACGTAGGGTTCAGCTTCCAAAGCTGGCTCGTGAGCATGTTTGCCAGCGAGGAGCAGAAAGACCGAATACGCCAACGCCAGGCCGCGGACTACACGAACTTCACCATTGATTCAAACGGATTCATCTACGCCACTGCCCTCGAGCAATCGCGCGACCAGATCAAGAAACTGAACACCGCAGGAGAGAACATCTACGTCGAGCAGATGTTCGGTGAGGAATCGTACGACGATGAGGGGCAGGTCGTATCGCCTCAATTCGTTGACATCACGGTGTCACCCGAAGGAATCATCACTGCGCTCGACCGGAGCCAGAACAAGATCTACCAGTACGACCAGGAGGGCAATCTGATAGCTGTCTTTGGGGGAACGGGAGACAAGAAAGGCCGGTTCGCCGCTCCCTCATCCATTGCGCAGGACTCGGCCGGACGGTTGTACGTGTTGGACAGGGGCATGATTCAGGTGCTCGAACCGACCCAGTTCATATCCGACGTGCACCGTGCGGCAGCATTGTATGCGGCCGGCCGCTATTTGGAGTCGTCCGAGGTGTGGCAGAGAGTTCGTGAGGTTGACCAGAGCTATCCGCTCGCTGCGCGCGGGCTGGCGAAGGCGCTGTACAAGCAGGGGCGTCTTCGCGAGTCACTTGACCGCTACCGGGCAGCCATGGACAGGGACGGCTATTCGATGGTGTTCCTCGACTACCGCCACGAGCTCTTTCGTCGGTACTTCGCGTTTGTGGTGCTCGGCTTTGTTCTGCTTGCAGTCCTCCTGGGTCAAGGTGTTCGTGCACTCAGGCGCGCCTCTGCAAACGCCGTCGATCGGGCCGGCAAGAGAGTCAGGGAGGTAGCATCGTGATCGCTGCTGTACAGACGGTGTTCCGACGGAACGAACTGCTGGGACTCTCTGTCGGTATGGTATTTCACCCGGCCGAGTCGTTAAAACTGATCCGGAACTACCGTGAGCAGTTCAGCTATCTCCCAGTTATCGTGATCCTCACACTCGTACTCGGTGTACGTGTCTTGCAGATCTACGTCGTTCACTTCCCGCTCGCCACCATCGAGCCGGTAGACGCAAATCTGCTTCTTGAGGCGGTCCGGATCCTGGTCCCGTTTGCGACCTGGGTCGTTGCCGCGTTCGCGGTCACCGCGATTCTTGGCGGCGAGGCGCTCGCGAGGGAGATACTCCTTGCTGCCGCGTACTCAATGATCCCGTATGTCCTGATGACACCGCTGATTGCGCTGCTATCTCGTCTTCTGTGCCGCGGTGAGCTCGGCCTGCATTCGTCGCTGAATATCGCAACATGGATATGGGTGGCGGTTCTCTTTCTCGTGAGCGTTCGCACTCTGCATGGATACACGATAGGGAAGACTCTGTGGATCACACTGCTGACGATCGTGACGATGGGACTCATCTGGGCGGTCTTGATTCTGATGTACGCGTTGACCGGGAATCTTCGTGCATTTCTCGAGGGAATCGTCCGGGAGATATGGGTTCAGCTCTCGGGCTCTGGAGGTCGTCTATGATGCGGCAATCGATGCGACCACGCGCGGCTCACTGCCGTCGCAAAGCAATCCTGTTGAGTGTTGTCGGGGCGACATTGTTGGACGCGGTGACGCTATTCGCTGTCCCGGCGTCACTGGAGTTTGACGGCCTCACCTATGAACGAGTCGCCCAGACTGAGTCGCTGGCGCTCTTCTTCAATGAGGAGACCTGCGCGATTATGATTCGCGACCTTCGAACCGAATCCGATTGGTGTTCGCGTGTGTCGATCTCTGAACCTGCATTCAGCGCCGCCAACCGTCAATGGAAAGCGCGCATGCAGTCGTTGTTCACATTCAGTCACTTCGATCGGACACGGGACAGTGGCAACAGAACTCTTGCTTCAGCCGCGCTCGAGGAGCATACCGTAGTCGTTTCCCGGATCCTATCCGGTATTCGCCTGGACTACGTCTTTACCAACCTGGGGTTGGGCATTACCGTGGAGATCACCATCCGCGGCGCGGAGTTGGTGTTCACTGTTCCCTCGGACAGCGTAACGGAGGAGGGACGCAACGGGTGGGTTTCGGTTGAGCCACTGCCGTTCCTTGGCGCCGCACCGGACACCGCCGACGGATACGCCTTGCTCCCTGACGGCCCGGGTGCCTTGTATCGATTCAAGGAGACCACCGGCAGCTACTCCTCTGAGTACGGCAGGATTCGCTGGCATGCCTACTCTCCGGCGAAGGTCGATCTAGAAACGTACGACCGACAGGAGACCGAAGGATATCGGAATGCCTACATACCAGCCTTCGGCATCCGTATGGGCGATTCAGCCTTTGCTGCACTGGTCGAAGCAGGTGCAGAGGACTCATCGATCATGTTCACCCAAAGCGGTCAGGCCGTGGACCTTACGCGAGTCCACCCGGAGCTTCTCTTCCGCCATCAGTACGAGTTGTTCCTGTCTGAAATCAGCATCCAGGGCACGCTCCCGGGCGGTGCGGCGCCCGTCAAGTTCGATACAGACCGGATCCCTGGACCCAGAAGTGTGCGCTACTTCTTCCTCGCTGATTCGTCCGCAACATACAGCGGGATGGCCACAGTCCTCCGGCAGCATTTCCTTGCCACGGGCGCGCTCAGGCAATCCGACCGAGAGCGTTCCATCCCGCTCGCATTGTCAGTGCTCGGAGGAGTCACCGAGGAAAGGCTTCTGATTGACCGGTATCTGGCGATGACGACCTTCGACCAGATAGCCGAGATGGTCGACTATCTTCAGCACCGCGGTGTCGCGTCGATCAGGCTGAACCTCGTTGGTTGGGCACGTGGCGGCTACGGCAGGTGGCCCACGCTCTGGCCCCCTGAGCGCCGGTTGGGCGGTGCCGCCGGACTCCGGGAACTGCTCGTCCACAACCACCAAGCAGGAGTATCCACCTACCTCCAGACCAACATGATCGACGCAATCCAGGCGAATCGCGGGATCAACACCAGAACGCAGACGGTGAAGCAGGGAAACTCGCTCCCGGTTACTGATGAGCTCCGTGAACGATTTCTGATTAACCCATGGCACGCGGCCAATCGGTTCGGCGATCTTCTCGGTCACCTGCATGGGGAGCCCGCAGCTGGGATGACCTTCGAACGCATCGGTGAACTGGTCTATCAAGACTACAATGTGCAACATTCGTACCAGCGGAGAGAGACCATTGGTGTCTGGGAACAACTGGTGGGCGAATCAACGCGACAGTTCGGTGGCGTTGCGCTGACAAGCGCCTTCCTCGGGTTGGCCGGCGACGCGGACATTCTCTTCGATCTGCCTATGGAGGGCTCCGACCTGGTGGCGTTGGACGAACAGGTGCCGTTCTACCAGATGGTCCTGCATGGCAGCGTTCCGTACAGTTCAGTTCCCGGGAATCTCTTCTACGACCAGGCCCGGCAGCTATTGCAGTGGATTGAGTATGGGTGTATCCCACACTACTTTCTTACCTACAATAGTGCGGAATTGCTGCGCGACACTGAGCTCAACTATCTCTTCAGCGCGCAGTTCTCGCGTTGGGTGGACCAAGCAGTAGCTGTCTACGAGCGGTTCAACCGGGAACTCGGAGGATTTTACGACCAGCCAATCATCGAACACCTGCGGATCGGCGGCTCCGGGGTCCGCCTCACCTTCGCTGATGGTTCGTTGGTCTATCTGAACTACGCCGATGAGAGCACAGTGATGGACGGCGTGCCGGTGGGTGCAACGGACTTCGCCGTGGCACGTGGCACGCCGGCTGTTGCCGGAGGGAGGTAGCCATGACTCGACGACGGAAATTGAACTACAGGCGTCAACGCACCGGTGAGGCGTATGTCTTTGTCTCACCGTTCATAGTCGGATGCATCGTGCTTTTTCTATTTCCACTGATAATGTCGATTCGGGTCAGTCTGAGCGATATCACACGCTTCTCCGGATTCCAGATGACGTGGCTCGGATTCGAGCACTACGCGCAGGCCTTCGTGTACGACATCAATTTCCTCCCGCACTTTCTTGCCGTCGTGCAACTTAGTTTTGTCAACATGCCCCTGATTGTCTTCTTTGCCCTGTTCTTTGCGGTTCTTATCAACAAAAAGATCAGGTTTCGCGGGTTCTTCCGGACCGTGTTCTTCATTCCCTTTCTCCTCGGAACGGGCTACGTCATGCACCAGCTTCTGGGGCAGGGCGTGGATGAACAGTCGATGAGCGTCGCCCGTGGAATTCTGTTCCCTGATGAGGCGGTCTTGTACCTTGGCCCCCGTGTGTACACCGCGATAAATGGATTCCTGACGCGGATCACCATCGTCCTGTGGCGTCTTGGCGTACAGGTTCTTCTTTTCCTTGCAGGGCTCCAAGGGATCTCGCCTTCGCTGTACGAATCGGCTCGCGTTGATGGCGCAACAGAATGGGACACGTTCTGGAAGATCACACTTCCGATGATCTCACCGGTGATACTCCTGAATGTCGTCTACACATTGGTCGACTCGTTCACCGACATCGAGAATCCACTGCAGCAGTACATCTACAGCCGTGCATTTGAGGCTACTCAGTTCGAGTATGCTGCGGCCATGAGCTGGATCTACTGTCTGTTCATCGTGCTGGTCTTGTTGCTGGTCTTCGCTATCTCCAGGCAGCGAGTCTACGTGACGGGTGTGAGGTAACCATGGCGGATACGGTTCGAGCGAAACAAACGAGCTCCCTTCAAGGCTACGGTCGAAGATCCGTAGACTCGGTCCGCAAGCGTCGTGATCCCAAGAAGGCTTCGGTAATCTACCGGATAGGTGTCTACCTGCTGTTATTCGACGTCGCGTACGTTTTCATCTTCCCGTTTCTCTACATGATCGTGACATCTCTGAAGTCACCGGCTGAGTTGGCGGATTTCACGATTAACTGGATTCCTTCAACACTTCACTGGGACAACTACGCTATTGCGACGGACGTCCTGGACTACTGGCAGCACTTCCGGAATTCCATTTTCATTACCGCATCAAGCGTTGTCGGGCACTTGCTGGCGTGTTCCTTCATCGGCTACGGCTTCGCCCGCTACAGCTTCCCGGGAAAACGGCTGCTGTTTGGATTTGTAATTCTGTCGATCATTATCCCTATCCAGACACTGATCGTCCCGATGTACATACTCTATTCTAACTTCGGTTGGGTTGACACCTATCTTCCATTGATCGTACCGACGTTCTTTGGCTTTGGTCTGCGCGGGGGGCTCTACGTATTTCTTTTCCGGCAGTTCTTCCTCGGCTTGCCGTACGAGCTTGAGGAAGCCGCCCGACTCGACGGCTGCAGCTTCTTCAGGGTTTTCTGGAACATTGTGCTGCCGATATCTCGGCCGGCTTTGCTCGTCGCGGGCGTGCTGGGGCTGGTCTGGCACTGGAACGACTATCTCGAGCCCTCAATCTACCTGACGAGCCGAGACATTCTTCCGCTCCCGTCCATTCTCCCCAGTCTGTACGAAGCGTTTCAGCTCATTGCGGAGGACGCGGAGATGATAGAGGACATTCTGCGGTTCAATGATGCCGTGATAATGGCCGCCACCTTTCTGGTGGTGTTGCCGGTGCTCATCATGTATGCGGTTCTGCAGCGGTACTTCGTGCAGGGCGTCGAGCGAACAGGGCTAGTGGGGTAGATGAAATGAATGCACTGAAAAGCCAACTGCTGAGTGGGGAACCGTCAATTGGTACCTGGATTCAGATCGGGAACGCAGCCATCGCCGAGATTCTCGGTGACATGGAATTCGACTGGATTGCGGTTGACTGCGAGCATACTGACATCTCCGTGGCCGACTTCGCCACGGTGATACGGGGTCTGTATGGACGCAGACCGGTACCTCTGGCTCGTGTTCGTGAAAACGATACACTTGCCATACGTCAAGCTCTCGACGTGGGTGCGCAAGGGGTAATTGTGCCACTCATAAATACACCTCAAGATGCGGAACGCGCTGTTGCCGCCGCTCGGTTCCCGCCGGACGGTTTGCGTGGTTTTGCGTATTTCCGCAGCAATGCGTACGGCAGTCGGTTTGATGAGTATGTCGAGCATGCCAACGGAGAGACGATCGTCGTAGCAATGATCGAGACCAAGTCTGGCGTCGAAAGCATCGAGCAGATTGTCGCCGTAGAAGGTCTCGACGGTGTCTTCGTTGGTCCCTATGACCTGAGTGGTTCATACGGAGTGCCCGGTCAGACAGGGCACGCCAGGGTGGTGGAGGCTCAGCAGCGTATAGTCTGTGCCTGCCAGGCTGCCGGTAAATCCGCCGGACTGCACATCGTTCATCCCTCTCCGGAAGCGATTGGCGACGCGCTTGAACGCGGATTCACCTTCATTGCGCTGGGGATGGACACCGTATTCCTCCAGACTGGCGCCCGAGAGTCGCTGGGTGCGATCGAAGCGGTGCTCGGCACAACTCCCGCACCGGCATCGCGTGGCTCCTCAAGTCCCCACCGGACGGTGAGCTGATGCCGGACTTCCGGACAGAGACTCAGAAGCTGACCGATCTCCTCCGAGAGTCCGTTCTCGCCGGAGAGTTCCAGCCGGGCGATCGTCTCCCGCAACGCGCGATTGCCGAGCGATTCAGTACCACCCCAATGGTTGCCCGTGAGGCGCTTCGCTCGCTCTCCTCCGAAGGACTCGTGGTCGTGCAACCTCGGTTCGGTGCGATGGTGCAGGATTGTGACGCGGATCTCCTGCAGCAGCGGTATCTAGTGAGGGAGGCCCTCGAGGGCATGGCTGCCAGACTGGCGGCTGAACGGTCGAGTTCAGTAGAAGTCGAGCGGCTCCTCTCGTTGGCCGCTGATTGCGACAACAAGTTGCCATCAGACGGTTGTACGAGTTGTGAGAAGGCGAGGCTACACACCGATTTTCACGAGCTGGTCGTGCTCATGGCGAAGTGTGAAGAGCTGGGCTCCCATCTGAACGGGATACTGCTTCATTCGATCATCGTTTCAAACGCCTACCACATTGACTGGCACAACGATCGGCCTCGCACACACACGCATGTTGCAGAGACAATCGCCAGCGGTGACGGGGACGAGGCGGAACGGGCGATGCGGGCTCACATTCGCGTTGGGCTGAAGATGGAGCTTACGGCCATAGAACGCGGTCTACATCTCGCGCGCAACGGTCGAAACCAGGGGGCAGGATGAGTGACTGGAGACGTGTGGAGTCCGGGATGGGAATCCCAAGCGAAAACTACTGTGATCAGCCGTACATCGTGGTCACGAACGAGGGTAATTGGTTGTGCGTTCTGACAACCGGAGTTGGCGAGGAGAGCAAACCCAATCAGCACGTCGTTGCAACGATAAGCGAAGACAAGGGCCGGAGCTGGTCTGAGCTGATCGACATCGAACCGGCAGGCGAACGAATGACGTCGTGGGTTACGTCCTTTGTTGTTCCCAATGGTCGCGTATTTGCGGTGTTCAACGTGGAGTTGAGTGAGGAGTCTACGCAACACGGGGGAGCGCTCTGCTATCGCTATTCCGATGACGGGGGACGCTCCTGGAGCAGTCACCGGTATCGCATTCCTATTCGACAGACGAAGAAGGACCGGGAAAACGTCACGGAAGGCCGAGAGCAGTTTTTCTGGTGTATCGACAAACCAATCGTGACGGAGTCCGGCGTATACTTCGGCATTCCGAAGCTGCACTCCGGGCGTGGTACCCTCCATGGCGAGAGCTGGGTGCTGCATTCGGCCAACATTCTCACGGAGAGCGATCCGAATGGGATTCGCTGGGAACTGCTGCCGGACGGGGATGATGGGATCTGGGGCCCGGAACTGGGCGACATCCAGGAAGAACAGAATCTTGAGATGCTCAGCGACGGATCTCTGTACATGGTGATGCGCACTGAGACAGGTGTGATCGGCTACACTGTCAGCAGGGATCGAGGACACACTTGGACCACACCGGAGCCGCTCCGGTATCCGGACGGAAGAGCGCTACGGAACCCGAGGGCGTGCCCCAAGCTCGGGAAGACGGGCGACGGACGACTCATGCTGTGGTTTCACAACAACGGGTATCCGGGCTGGGGGAACTCCGCGGTACGAAACCCGGTCTGGATTAGTGGTGGGATCGAGATCGACGGCACGATCGAGTGGTCGCAGCCGGAGATCCTGCTCTATGCGTCGGATCCGACGGTGCGGGGAATGAGTTATCCGGACTTTCTTGAGCAGGATGAGAGGATCTGGGTATCCGAAACGGAGAAGCTGGTTGTACGCGTTCATGAGGTCGACCGGACGCTTCTCGAGGGTATGTGGTCGGAACGCGTTCCGAATGCTCGTTCTACTGTGGCCCGAGATGGTCTCTTGACCGAGTGGGACGGAATGACTTCCGCTCCAGGTGTCGTGCGAATTCCGCGCCTCCCATCGCTCCAGACGGGTGGCTTCACAGTTGAGCTGCTCATCGAGCCCGACGGGGTGCACCCCGGACAGACCGTCGTCAGCTCGTACGGGGTCAAGAATCGGGGTTTCCGGATTGCAACAAGTGAGGCCGGTGCGCTCGAGTTGGAGATCGCCGACAACCGACAGCGACGGTGGGTGGAAGTCATGGACGGTCCGGATCCCGGTTCGAGTGTCGTCGCTCGAACTGCCTGGTGCTGCAAGACGGATGCCGGCATCGTCCGTGAGGGCGAATCGCTGCATGTGGCATTTGTCGTCGATGGTTTCGCCAAAGTCGTGACGGTCGTTGCAAATGGACTCTTGCTCGACGGTGCAGACGAACGCATTCAAGGCTGGTGGCGGCTCAACCCGTGGATTGACGACATCAATGACGAGCATACCTGCGAGATCGGTAAAGACTTCCGCGGTCGTGTCACGTTGTTCCGGCTGTACGACCGGTATCTGCGGACCGCCGAAGTGATTGCGAACTACCGTGCCGGTACACATCGCAAGGGCGGCCCCACCGGCTCGAATGGGCGATGATTCGAGTTCCCGGTATCTGGCGCTGGGGGGGGTAGATCCGCTCGCCCGGAAGCTGACCGGGACCACGATTGACTTTGGCGTGGTGCGAGCGCACGCTCTCGGTGCTCGAGTCGATCTCATCTCCACCGCTGAAGTAGGTTTTCACGATTTCGGTATGCTGTTCGCATGCGGTGAATCGCCATTACCGGCAGCAGCCGTGGCATTGGCCGGGTACTCGCCGAGAACTTCCTTGATCGCGGTTGCTCTGTTGCGCTCCCTGCGGATTGCCGATGCGCTGATCGCCGAAACCGATCGCTTCCGCCAAGTAGCACCGGAACCTACGCCCATCTTCTCAGTCCACACCACCTCCCCCGCGACTGCCGGCGATCGACCAACACAACCGCCGGATTGTGTGGTTTCGTCTCAAGAAGTCATACCTGCGATTTGTCGCGCTTCAGTTCGAGGTAACTATGTGTGGAGGCGCCTTACCCTGCAAGACCGTTCGCGTGAGCGTTTGACGGGTTTCTGGGAAGGGGAGATGTTATGCTGATCATAGGTGCTGAGCAACGTCCGTTGGGCGCACTCATCGGCCGCG